>NZ_CAJMXD010000244.1:0-4531 GCF_905219685.1 Barnesiella sp. CU968 | reverse complement strand
GGCCTTGACAGGTCGCCCAATGCACTGTGTCCTTTAGCTTGGTTGTAAATTGAAGATTCTTATCCCGAACTCGCGTTATGAGACTCGCCGCTCGTCGCGGGACTTCTGTAAAAACATTTGTAGCCCTTCAAATTTCAAGAGACTATCGAAAGATGATAATATCCACGACTATATAACAAATAGCACTTGGTTTGCTGCCTCATGGCTTCAAGACCCCACCATAACTTCATTGTTGAAAATGATAACCGGGACGGCTGTAGACCTCGATAAGGTAGAGAAGAAAAATCTAAAAGACGCTGAGGACGCGAATGCCTTGTTGGATGGACTTGAAAAAATTTTCAAACAGACTACTCTCGAACAATTTCAGTCCTATTGGAAATCCATGATTTCTGACACCCCGCCCTTTTATTTTTACCAATTACCACTTCTCGAGTTTGGACTATCGGATGATTTATATGTTAAGATGAACGCTCGAGGCAAGCAACTGACTCCATTTGAAAACTTCAAGGCTGACCTTATAGGCTATCTGCGTCAAAGAGCCAAAGAACAAGATGAGCAAACATCCCGCGACAAAGCAGACTATGATAAGGATTGGAAGAAACTTCTGGATCCAAGGTCGGGTATACCAATTATGCTTGATACAGAATGGACTAACATTTTTTTGGGAAAATAGGTCTTCACAAAATTCCATTGATGAGATTTTCTTTGCATTCATCAACAGAGTGTTTTGGGAAGAAATGATTGCAGACCGCGATTGCTCTGATACAAAGGATGATGATGAAGGAAGCATTAAAGCTCTTGAGGGGAATTCATCATACCGTTTTTTAATAGCGGACAATGTTGATGATTATCATGATCTGACACCCTACCGATTTAAAAACGGAGAAATTCCTTATTCACTCTTTGAGAATATCACCACCGTTTTTACAAGATTAATCAAAATGGGCAACTATGATACAATAAAATTGCCTCGCAATGTCGGTGTTGAATTCCATTTTATTCCAGTATATATAGAAGACACTAACCGGAAAGACTTAATCTCTCCTCTGACCCAACCGCATCGTGTAATATTTCATGCGATTTATAAATATTTGTTGGAAGGTGAGGCCGAGGATGTTTCTCTTAAACGTTGGATGAGAGTGGTGTGCAATATTACTTCTGGCAAAAGTCTCGGATCGGACTGGAATAAATACATCATACGTACCACAGCCACTATGTTGTCTGCCATACGTACCCTTTCATTTATTGACAGCCATCAATGCTATTCGTCATTGTTTAAGATGAATCTTATTGAGAGCGACAAGGAAATTCCTTCGCGAATGAATGAGGAAATAACAAAAGCCAAAATGACACTTGAACCATCTGGTGAGTTAGCGAAATACTCCGAAGGATCGGAGTATGAGACATGGGAAGAAGCGTTTACCGCAGCTGAAAACTACGCCTTCTTCAATGGGTCAATCAGGTTCATGTATCAGAATAAAAGCGGATTGCCTGACTTTAAGGATTTTGATAGAAAGTTTACCAAGGTAAAAGAATACTTTAAATCAGTCCGCACTGATTCTTCGGATGTATTAAATCCTGCTTTCAGTGGAAACGCAGCCCTTCTGCAATCCCTGATTAGCAAATTTACNGCAGATCAATTTTGGAAAGTTATATGGTGGCGCAGCCATTATATATTTGACAACAGTGAAAAGTCGTGGCGGCACTATCTGTATAATGAAGACATCAATGCCCCCAGACATGAGTTCCTCACTGAGGGATTGTCCGTAAATATACTAACAGATTCCTCAGATAGAGCCGGGCATATGCTATACTTTCTTTCAAATACAGGTCTTTTGAATTACGCCCTCAATAAATTCGGCAATTCATACATACGCACTTATCATGGTCACGATGCGATATACCCCAGCTCTACAGGCGTTTTCCTTGATACAGCCTATAGAGATCGGTTTATGAGTCGACCGAATATAGCAATTAAGACTGGAGAGAAGGTCCCCGATTCTGCCCTGATATATGGTTCAGATATTTCTTTCACCTTCTTAGGCAATAATTACATTTGGCATAGGGATAACAAAGTATATCTTGCCAACTCGGAAAATTGCGAAGAACGAGAAACGTTGTTCATAGATGGTAAAGAGACTATGATATCTGTGAGCCCTGACAATATGAAGTATGAAGATTTAGAGGAAATGTTAAAGGCTCTTCCTGATAAATTTGCACAAAGAAAAGCTGAATTGGAACAAGCGTTATCTGATTCCAAGTGAAATAGTGCTATCGCAGAATCGAACGATACTCGGTTTGGGTGTCGTTTGATTTTATATAACAATTCACAGCGAAGAAGCCTCATTTATCTTCTCATTGGTGACTAACTATTTCAAAGGGAAATCTTGGACTATCAAAAATGTTTATTTGATTGGGTCAGTGCAATATTGGCGGCGGTCGCAGCGGGTGCAGAGTTCTCCACGCCATACGCTGTCAAATTGCTCACAGGCGGCATCTATCAGATGTGCCTCGTCGGTAAGTATTCCGGCCTCGAAGTTACGGCGGTTACTACTCTTCATACCTATGCCGGCACCTGTCAGATTGGCTGAGCCTATATAGGCGGACCCGAAATCGAAGATAATCATCTTGAAATGGACTCGCGGGCATAGCATCCGCTCCAGTCCGGCTTTTAGAATCGGGTATCGGTCAAAATCCTCACGGAAAGCCGGACCCGGTTCTTTTGCATGAATAAGCCTGACCTCTACGCCACGTTTGATAAGTTTTGCGAGTACAGCAAGGAATGGCTCCGATGAATTGCCGGCTTTGACATGAAGGTCTTTAATGTCGGCTGTACCAATCCAGAGCGACTTCCTCACGGAAGCCACTCTTGCCACAACCTTATCATAATGATCTTTGCCAGAGATAAATTCAACCGACATAAAAAATCAGTCTATATTGAGAAAAGCGTTTAATTCGCTCTCATCATCAAAATCTATCTCCCGGGCAAATTTGAGTCCAATGGTAGTTGCTATTGTCAAGAAGTTTGAAAACCATACATTGAACGGTGTATCAAATACTCCGGTACTTTCCATGAATCCCCAAAGTTTAGACGTTAACGCAGCTATGTTCCCAACACGATTGGTCAGGATTTGCTGAACATTGTAAGGAAGGTCAGGCTCATAATAGTCGAAAACCTCCTGAATATTGAATGACACAGAGTCCGTTTCAATGCCATGATACTGCTTGTAAAATATCTCAACAGCCCTATCAAAGAAATATTGGAAAATCAGTCCGGACTGCACCTGATTGGGTATAGTATTACGTTCCTCTAATAATTTTGCGATAGTTTGGGTAATTGATCTCAATGCCGTTGCTATTTCAATCAATTCTTGATTATCAAGCTGATTACAAATTTGGTCGGATATAAAACCCGTATCCAGATTCTCAGCACCAATCAGGGACATATCAATGCCCTTCTTTATGAACGCTTTGTTTATTTCGATTTCATTTTCTGTCATAATGTAACTCTGTTTTTAATTGTGCTCAGTATGCAAATTTACTTATTTTTTTTGTGAGATGGAGGTCCGAATATTATAAACGGGGTCATTTATGATCGTTGCAAAATAGCCTCATCATGTCGCATATTTAGATACAGGTTGTGATAGTTTTAATCATCATCCTCAAAGAGGTGATCTAACAGCTCATCATTGGCTTTTATGACATCCTTAATAGCTTGAGCCCTAAAGCGATGTTGAATGTCACAACCAATGACTACGCCGATCAAAGCCTTGATTGAAGCGGAATGTGAGACGGTCCGATGAAACAGGCTACCCCTCCAAGGATGCCCGGGAGTATGGCAAAGCTCAACAATTTGAATTGCGGCTGTACTAGATTCCTTGACATCTCCAGATCTCCTGTCCTGCCAATATAGTAGATAATCTTATCTCGNCGCTATTTAGATTCTCGTCATGGTTAACCGACCAAAGTACGTTGGCTGTTTCAGCAGAAACACCATCTAACTCTAGAGACTTGACCTTCTTGATAACTTCTTCTATTCCTATTCCAACACCAATCACTCTGAATGATGCCGGTAAATTTATATTCTCAGTATTCATAGTGTATGTATTTTTAATCCCACCAACGTTTCATATCCTGTCGAAGTATAGTCCACACTAATTGATAAGCTTTTTCCTTGCGTAAGTCGCTTTTATGAAGATCCTTAAATTCTTTACCATCTTCAAATTCAGAAGGTTCAATCCCGAATCTTGAGCTATTTCGCGTATTAACATAAATATCTGTTTCGTAAGTGTAATCGTCCCCGGTCGCTATATTCATAAGCCGACATGCAAGTTCCATACGCTCAACGTCCTTTTCCCAACCGACATAGCGTTGAGTGAAACGATAATAACCTATATTATATTCTAGTTTCTTACGTAGAATTGTGAAGTTCCACGACCAGTCGTATGCTTCATCTCCGATAATCGTACTTCTCCAATACCTAAGTTTTTTGCGATCGCAACTTTCGGTATTTATCCTACCTACGCGGTCC
>NZ_CAJMXD010000243.1:0-4550 GCF_905219685.1 Barnesiella sp. CU968 | reverse complement strand
GCGGCGGAAGAGGGTGGCGTAATATTCCGCCTTGAGTTCCACGGCGAGCGGATAGGCTCGGCTGGTTGACGGCATACGCCATATTTCGAGTTGCCCGGGTGACTCTGATGCATCGGGCGGCGGAACCGCAGCCAGTGTCATTTCTCCCATCCGGGGAATGTCTGTGCCGGTCAGGGCGGCGACGATGCCTGCCGCCTTTTCTCCGGTGGTCGCCACGGCGTGACATCCGGGCATTTCAGAAAGCAATCTGAACAGCGGAACCGGTTCTATGACTTCCAGAAATTTGTCGCTGGCGTTTCCTTTCAGTCTCCGGGCTTTGCGCACTGTGTCGTTGAGCGCGATGCGTTTTTCGGTCATCAGCGAGTGTATCTTGTCTATGTCGTATGTCTTGCGGTCATCGCTGAGCAGCGCGTCTTTGTCGCCAAGGAACAGGAGACCGCATATCTTCCAGAAGTCGTTGGTGCGGTTGGGGTAATAGAAATCCATGCTCCATCGTTTTGCCTGCGGAGGGAAAGTTCCCATTATCAGTACTTTCGCGCCGTCCGGGATGAACGGTTGCCACGGATGTGATTCTATTTCAAGTTCCTTGTTCTCCATATCGTGCCGTTATGCTTCTTCCATTGCTTTCATCGCCTCAGCAACCTGAAGAGCGAATTCCTTGACTTCTACGGGTGTTGAAGCTCCCGCCGACTGCTTCACAAGCAGGGATGCGCTCACAGGCAGTTTCATGCGCTCCGCGTATTCCTTGAGTTTTCCTGTCACTGCGCCTGCCGCCCATGTGAAGTTGCTGAAAGTCGCGAATACTTTGTTTTTGATTTCGCGGGTCTCCATTGCGTTCATGAATGACTCAACTTCGGGGAAGAGACGCATCGAGTATGTCGCGGATCCTACGATGAGCGTGCTGTAGCGGAACGCGTCTGTTATCATGCAGCTCATATCGGAATGCGAGGCATTGTGCATTATAATGCGCTTTATGCCTAAAGCAGCGATCTCGCGTGCAATCATCTCTGCGACTTCGGCGGTGTTGCCATACATCGATCCATATACGATTACAACACCGGGCTCACTCTTATAAGCGGCGAGGCGGGCAACAAGTTCAACGACTTCTGTAATTTTTTCATTCCATACCGGACCGTGGGTAGGGCAGATGTATGAAAGCGGGAGTGCGGCGAGCTTCTGGATGGCTTTCTCCACGAATCTTCCGTATTTGCCTACGATGCAGGAATAATAGCGGTACATCTCGGAGATGTGGACATCTGTTTCCATATCGCGGTCTATAACGGCTCCGTTGAGCGCGCCGAACGTGCCGAACGCGTCTCCGGAGAAGAGAACCCCGGCGTCTTCGACGTATGTCATCATCGTTTCGGGCCAGTGGACCATCGGAGTGAGGTGGAACCGGAGTGTCCTGCCGCCAAGGTCAATGGAATCGCCGTCTTTCACTTCCAGATAACGGTCGGGACCGTCGATGTGATAGAATCCCTTTATCATATCGATTGTCTTTGAGTTGCCCACAATCCTGATGTCGGGGTAAGCCATGACTATTTCCGGTATGGACGCCGAATGGTCAGGCTCCATATGGTTGACCACCAGATAGTCTATCGTGCGGTCGGAGGCGATGGAATCTATGTTGTTGAAATATTGGCGCACTTCCTCGATGCATACCGTGTCAATGAGCGCGAGTTTCTCGTTTCCTGCCACGATATATGAGTTATAGCTCACTCCGTATGGCAATTGCCACAGAGCCTCGAAACGGTGCTTTACGCGGTCGTTGACTCCGACGTAAAATATATCCTTTACAATCTCCTTTATGTTCATGCTCTTAAAATTGAAGTTGTCCGGATCAGCTTCGGACCTCCGGATATTTTGTTTGGTTCAAAGTGCAAAATTACAAAAAAATGCGTAATTTTGTCCTTAAATTCCATATAAGAATGAAAACAGCCATAATAACTATTCTTCTACTCGTTGTTTCGAATGTGTTCATGACTTTCGCATGGTATGGGCATCTGAAGCTGAGCGTAAGCGGAATCTCCAAAAACTGGCCATTGTTTGCAGTTATTCTTTTTTCATGGGGAATAGCTTTGCTTGAATATAGTTTTATGATTCCTGCAAATAAAATGGGGTTTAAGGATAATGGAGGACCGTTCACACTCTTTCAGCTTAAGATTATACAGGAGGTTATAACACTCACTGTTTTCACAGTCATAGCCATGTTGTGTTTCCAAGGTCAGAAATTCCAGTGGAATCATGCCGCATCATATCTTTGTCTTGTGGCGGCAGTGGTTTTCGCTTTTCTTCCGAATAAATAGTTTATGAGTGATTTTATAATAGATGTAGCGCCGGTGCAGGGGCATACGGATGCAGCGTGGAGACATTTCCATAAGAGTATATATGGTGGCTGCCAGAGTTATTACACACCTTTCATCCGTCTGGAAAGAGGTGATTTCCGCAAACATGACCTGAAGGATTATACTTCGGAACTTAATGGAAACCATGAAGTCGCTGCGCAGGTGATATTCAGGGATATGGCAGAGTTGCGTCCGTTGATCGAAGGTCTCGTGGAAAGAGGTGTAAAAAGGATTGACCTTAACACCGGCTGCCCGTTTCCTTTACAGACGGCAAAAGGCAGGGGAGCCGGCTTTATCGCCAACCGTGAGGAATATTTCAGGATTCCGTCTTTGCTTAAGGAGCATGGCGATGTTGAGTTCTCTCTAAAGATGCGTCTTGGTTATTCCGATCCTGATGAATGGCGGGGTGTGATGCCGGCAATCGCCCGCATGCCGTTGAAACATGTGACACTTCATCCGCGTGTTGCGCGGCAGCAGTATGGCGGAGACCTATATCTCGACCGTTTCACCGATTTTCTTGAGGCATGTCCACATCCGGTCGTTTTCAACGGTGATATAAGGACACCGGAAGACATTGAACGTGCAAAGACGAGCTTCCCCGGAATCGCGGGAGTGATGACTGCGAGAGGGGTGCTCGGCCGCCCTTCGCTGATCGCGGAGTTTGAAGAGGGCAAGGAGTGGAGCCGTGAAGAGAGACTGGAAAAGATGCTTCACTTCCATCGTGAATTGCTCTGCCATTATGAATCCACGCTTTGCGGTGATTCTCAGATTCTGTCTAAAATCAAACCGTTCTGGGAGTATGCCGAAGAGGAGATAGGGCGCAAGGCTTGGAAAGCGGTGAAAAAGGCTTCCAACATCGCCAAGTATCATTCGGCAGTGGCGATGATCTGATTCACGGGTGCGAACAATAACGGGTCGAGTCGGTTATAAGAGTAAACAGTATTAATATTTTTTAAAAGACAAAAATTATGACGTTTTCTCAATCTGTCAAGACATGTTTTTCAAAGTATTGTTCTTTCAAAGGACGTGCCTCGCGAAGTGAATACTGGTGGTGGATAGTCTTCACGTTCGTTGTAGCGATCATATTCGGCATTCCATCCGGAATACAAAGCCTCCATGAGTCTTCGGCTTCAGGATTGCCGGTTATCTCATATGTTGTAGGGGCATTGCTTTTACTGCCAAACCTCGGAGTACTGATCCGCCGTCTGCATGATACGGGAAGAAGCGGCTGGTGGTGGCTCATCGGCTTCATACCGTTTTTAGGGAGCATAATACTTATAGTGTTCTGTTGTCAGGCATCGCAGCCTTTCCCCAATCAGTACGGTGTGGTGCCGGAGTGACATATGCGCCTTGGATCCCGGAATGATCAGTATGATTTTAGGGTTGCGATTGCCTCAGCCGGTGACGGAGCCTTGAACACATAACTGCCTGCCACGAGAATATCCGCGCCTGCGTGGGCAAGCTCGCTACCGGTTTTCTGGTTTACCCCTCCGTCTATCTCTATAAGAGCCTTGGAGCCGGTTTTATCAATTAGTTCCCTGAGGCGTCTGACTTTTTCGAGAGTGTGGGGTATGAATTTCTGGCCTCCGAACCCCGGTTCTACCGACATCAGCAAAACCATGTCGAGTTCGGTTATTATGTCTTCCAGAACCGACACCGGGGTTGCGGGGCACAATGTAACGCCTGCCTTCATCCCTGCCTCACGGATATGGCATACGGTGCTGTAGAGATGGGTACAAGTTTCCTGATGAATGTTCATTATGTCGGCTCCCAGATCTCGCACCTGAGAAATCCATTTCTCAGGCTCCACAATCATCAGGTGCACATCAAGGGGTTTTGTGCAGACTTCAGCCACAGCCTCCATCACCGGAAAACCGAATGAAATGTTGGGAACAAACACACCGTCCATCACATCGAGGTGGAGCATGTCTGCCTCGGAATTGTTGATTATCTCTATGTCTTTGCCGAGATTCGAGAAATCGGCTGCCAGTAATGAGGGTGAAACGAGCATCGCTTATAGGTGTTTTATATGTTTATCGTGTCACTTGGATTCAATTATCGAAATGAATTCATCTTCGGAAACCAGCGGAATGCCGAGTTGCCTGCATTTTTCAAGTTTTGCCGGGCCCATGTTTTCTCCCGCCAGTACGAAAGATGTCTTTTTTGATATGCTTCCGGCATTCTTGCCACCTTCACGCATAATGA
>NZ_CAJMXD010000242.1:0-4561 GCF_905219685.1 Barnesiella sp. CU968 | reverse complement strand
CCTCACCTGTGATGACCTCACCCTCGATCTCTTTGAATTTGGTATAGATCGCGTCTTTCTGCAGGTCGAGAATCTTTGACTGAAGTGTCTGGCGCAGGTTGAGGATGGCGCGGCGACCGAATTTCTCGAAGAAAATCTGTTTGGTCACATCTTCGCCGATCTCGCATTCGGGGTCGATTTCCCTTGCTTCGCTCAGACCGATCTGCATGTCTTTGTTTTCGACTTCACCGTCGGGAACAACCTCAAGGTTCTGGTAGATCTCGCAGTCGCCTTTGTCGGGGTTCATGATGACGTCGAAATTCTCGTCTGATCCAAACATCTTCGCCAGTACGTTGCGGAATGATTCCTCAAGCACCGATATCATGGTGGTCTTGTCAATGTTCTTGAGTTCTTTGAACTCCGCGAACCTGTCGACCATATTCACTGTCTCTGCTTTCTTTGCCATAAGACTAATCTATATTGTATTTTTTTATTAACGTATATAATCTGAACGCGTCTCTCAGAATCTGAAGACATACTTCACGGAGTTGACCGCGTCATATCTGAAGTCGAACTGTTTTGTGACTTCTACCGGGCGTTTCGCTCCTTCCGGCTTCTCTTTGACGGTTGATACTATCGCAAAACCATCGTCTCCGGCTTCGGCGAGGATGCCGGTGTATTTCTTGCCGTCGCGTGCAAGAACCTCAACTTCGTTGCCAAGATTTTTTTCGTATTGTTTCCTGACACGGAAGGGGGATGTGAGTCCTGCGGAACCTACTTCAAGTTCGTAGTCTTCCGGCTCGCGGGGAAACCGCTCTTCGATGCTGCGGGTGAGGGATACGCAGAAATCAATGTCAACGCTTTCAAAAGAGTCTATGTCTATCTTGATCTCGTTGGCTCCTGTCACGTTCACTCCGACGAGAAAATATTGTGTGCCGTCGAGCTCTTTCTCAACGAATTGTTCTATTGCTTTTTTGTCTATCATCGCGTAAAAACAAGGAGGAGACGAAAGTCCCCTCCGGAATTATATTGCAAAGATAATAAAATTTCCCCTATTTGTTTACTTGACAGTGTTGTCGACGTTTGAAAATGAGGAAATCAGGCTTTAAATTAAATGATATTAATATATTTTAACATAAATTAAATAATATTATTTAGCCATGCGTCGATTAATCTGCGCGACAAGGAGGGAAGAGTGGGTAGCAGAGGCACGTTTTCGCGGTCGAACCATCCTCCCTGAGTGAGTTCTTCATCGGCGAAAATGATGTCGCCTGACGAATAATCTGCCGTGAACGCTATCATCAGCTGTGAGGGGAAAGGCCATGACTGGCTGCCGAAGTAGCGGATATTGTTGATTTCCAAAGATGTCTCTTCCCTTACTTCGCGCATGACGCATTCTTCGAGTGATTCTCCTGTCTCAACAAATCCGGCTACAAGCGCGAACATAGGACGTGTGAAATTGCGGGCGTGAACAAGAAGAGCTTTCTCTCCGCGCTTCACAAGAACGAGTATGGCGGGGGAGAGGTTGGGGAAATCCTCTCTGCCGCAGACTGTGCATTTTCGGGAAATATCCGAAGATTCGCGCATTTCGGCACCGCAGGATCCGCAGTGACGGTGGGTGTCGTGGAAATAGCGGAGTTCCGAGTCGCGGCTCTCTTTTTTCCACTCTTCTTCGGAGACGTAATTCCAGAGTTCGCGGAGTCCTACCTCTTTTTCTGTCGCGTTCCCTTCGGTGTCTTTTTCTATGACCTTGTATCTTTTAGTCATGTGAGTCGGTCTTTTTCACGCAAGTTCGGCATCGATCATCTGCAGGAATTCACCGAGCGCGGGGTTCTCCGATATTATTTTTTTCAGAAACTCCTGTGGGGGAAGGGGTTTGAAGACTTCTGCCTTTTCATCGATGTCGGCTTCGAGTGTCAGGAAGTCGTTTTGCAGTTGTTCGCGTATGAATGTGGCAAGTTTCTGCATCGATGACTCGAGTGCCTGCAATTGTGCAGGATGCTCAACGAGCAACGAATAATAGGTGTCGGATTTCCTTTCTCTCTTGGCTACCCGCATGGTGCTCAGGAGGATGTGCATGTCGCTGTTGCGGCTCATGAACGCTTGCCAGGCTCTTTCGAAATCCTCATCGGTGAAGGGGGTGTCGCGTTTTTCAAGCGTATGTACCGGAGTATCCTCCGGTTTGTCGGAGAGGCGGAATGAGCGTGGACGCCCTTTCAGCGGATGCTTGTTTTCGTTTTTCTGTCCGTAGCTCTGCTGGGGGTGCGTTTCAGTTCTCTCTTGCGGCTTTTCTGTGGATCCGGAATGCAAGTTCTCTTTTACGGCAGGTGTCTCTTCCGTTCTGTCCGGAGTCGGAGTCGGCGCCGGTGTTCGGGAGGAAACGGTTACAGCCTTTTCCATTGGATTGCGGAGGGAGGGGAGATCCTCCGCCAAGTCAAAAGGGGGCGTTGCGGGTTTTAAAAGCTGGCACAGACGGATCAGGGCGACTTCTACGAGAAGCTGCTTGTTAGAGGAGGTGCGGTAGCTGTAATCGGCATCGTTGAGAATGCGCATTGCGGCGTAATACCACTGGAGCGGTAGTCGGGCGGTCTGAGCTTTAAGAGACTCGGCGGTCTCTGTGTCTACCTCAAGCAACGGGATTGTGCGCTGGTCGGCGGCAACCATCAGGTCGCGCACATGACCGGCGAGACCGTTGATGAAGAAGAGGGAGTCGAACCCTTTGTCGCGTATTTCTTTGTATATTAGCAGCGCGCCGGAAACATCACCGGAGGCGAAGGTGTCAACGTGGCGGAAGTAGAAATCGTAGTCGAGCACATTGAGATTGTCGATTGCCGATTCGTATGTGATGTTGCCGCCGGAGGAGGCTGCCACCTGGTCGAAGATGGAGAGGGCGTCGCGCATTGCTCCGTCCGCCTTGCGGGCAATGATGCCCAAGGCACGCGGATCAGCCTCGACACCTCGGTCGGATGCCACATATTTCAGGTGTTCAACCATGTCATCTACGGTGATTCGCTTGAAATCGTAAATCTGGCACCGGCTGAGAATCGTGGGGATTACCTTGTGTTTCTCTGTAGTGGCAAGAATGAATATGGCATATTTCGGTGGTTCCTCAAGTGTCTTGAGAAATGCGTTGAATGCCTGGGATGACAACATGTGGACCTCATCGATGATGAAAACCTTGTATTTACCTTGCTGGGGAGGCACATTTACCTGCTCGATAAGGTTGCGGATGTCATCGACACTGTTGTTGGATGCGGCGTCGAGTTCAATAAGGTTGAAAGAGTTGCCTCTGGTTATTGCCATGCAGGAATCGCATTCGCCGCAAGCCTCGCCGTCGGGTGTCGGCGCCAGACAGTTGATTGTGCGGGCGAATATGCGGGCGCAGGAAGTCTTGCCTACGCCGCGAGGTCCGCAGAAAAGATATGCCTGGGCGAGCCGTCCTGAAGAGATTGAATTTTTCAGCGTGGCGGTGAGGTTTTTCTGTCCGACTACCGTGGCGAACGATGCCGGACGGTACTTGCGCGCGCTGACTATATATTGTGAATTTTCGCTCATTGCTGATGTGGCTTTGAATTGGAATACAAAGCTACAAAAAAATATGAATATTAGCAACAATGCAACAATATCGCTTTCGATGCGTTACAAATTAAAAAACATGAAATAAAATGTCAAAAAGCGCGTTATATACAGGCACGGGCGATGCCGGCATGACTTCACTTGTGGGCGGAGAGCGTGTGCGGAAAAACAGTGTCCGACTGGAGGCTTACGGAACAATAGACGAGTTTTCATCGGCACTGGGTGTGATTGCTTCCGACAAAGATTGTGTTGAAGAGGTGCGGGGTCAGATACTGAATGTTCAGAATGAGCTTTTCAATATCGGCTGTTATCTGGCAACGGAGCCGAAGGGGGAGCAGGCGGCGTGTATGTCGCTTACTCCGGAACGCATCGGAGAAGTGGAAGGGTGGATAGATGCCCTTGACGAGCAGACGCCCAAGATAAATGCCTTTGTCTTGCCCGGAGGATGCGGGCTGGCGTCGAAGGCACACATGGCGAGGGTGATATGTCGTCGGGCGGAGCGCCGCATTTTTGATCTTGCGGAGGAGGCTTATGTCGACCCAGCCGTTGTGAGGTATATCAACCGCCTTTCCGACTATCTTTTCATACTCGCCCGTTATTTCAATTTCATCCGGGGAGTGGACGAGATAGTCTGGAAGAAATGACTGCCAAACGGTCCGGTTGGAATAATTACGGGACTGTAATCCGGAATAATCGTAAGACTGGCTGTACGGAATAATCATAGTCCTGTAATCCGGAAAATTTGTAAGAAACTGTTTAAATTTAATTGTGAGGTTCATTGAGAGGATTTTATGAGGAGTTTTCACGAGTTGAAGAGGGAGCATAGCGGGCTATGTGACCGAGGAAACTCGGTGAAAACAACCATAAAAGACCTCAAGGAAGCCACAAGATTCACTATATAAAAAATTTCGAATTAAATTAAACAGTTTCTAAGTAAGTGTTGGAAATTAGCTTATATTAAATTTTAGGAGATTTTGAGATGATTTCATGATTCCGAAGAAGGAGC
>NZ_CAJMXD010000241.1:0-4624 GCF_905219685.1 Barnesiella sp. CU968 | reverse complement strand
AGGCGTTCAGAACACAGTTCCGGGGAGTCAGAGACATCAAATTCTTTATGTTCAGACTGGCCACACTATACTCTTGACATCACCTCCCCGCCCACCGGAAAAATCCGTTGACCCCTTCATCGTTCTTCCGCATTGTGCGTAGGCCAAAAAACAAGAAAAACGCTGAATCTCATTGAAATTCAGCGTTTTAGACTTACCTTTAATTTAGGTTCGTGGTGCCACCAGCAATATAAATGTTAAATTATTATCAATAGGATTAAATTCAAATATATACTAATATACTGATATTAAGCCGAATTAAACGATTCTCAATTTAGGCAGATAGCGGCTATTTTAGAAATTATAGTGACTATTGTAGTGACTATTCGGGGAAAGTCACTAACTTTGCAGTGTCCGATTCATAAGGGAATCGAACCTT
This sequence comes from Barnesiella sp. CU968, assembly GCF_905219685.1. Classification (NCBI taxonomy): domain Bacteria; kingdom Pseudomonadati; phylum Bacteroidota; class Bacteroidia; order Bacteroidales; family Barnesiellaceae; genus Barnesiella; species Barnesiella sp. CU968. Next base: position 4,206 of record NZ_CAJMXD010000241.1, on the reverse strand, counting down.
GGATTCTATGGCAAAATCTCTTTCCCGGTTCTTCATCCGCAAGCAGGACGAGAAGAACGAAATCGCAACTCTTTTCTTTAGGGTGCAGAACAAGAAACACAAAGTCGATACGCTCTTTTCCTCTCAGATACGTGTGAATGTTGCAGAGTGGAAAGAGGCTTTGTCGTGTCCTGAAAAATGGATGCGACATCAAAGGGCGAACTTCAATCTACACGACTCGCTCAATAGGATTGAACTGGTAGTAAAGTCGGAAGTCGAGGGCATGTCTTTCGATAAGTCACGTGTTGAGGCCGAAATCCTCTCTATCGCCAATCCGAAGAAAGCAGAAGCCATAATGAAAGCTAAGCGTGAAGAGGAGGAACGGCAACGCGAGAAAGAACGCATAAAGGAAGAGCAGGAACGTCTGATAAAGGAAGGCATCGATGCTGAACGCGCCAAAATATGGAATTTCATAGACCGATTTTGCAACGAAATCAAGAGCGGTGCCAGGCTTAATGGTCATGACAGATACGCGCCAGGCACTGTGAAGGCATGGAATAGCTTTCGGAAACTATATGATTTGTTTGACAGAAAGCATCGCTACACGTGGTATGATGTAGACCGTGCGTTCGTCACCAAATTCCTGAATTTTATGGAGAAGAAAGATTATATGGTGACTGCGCAGAATAAATATCTGGTCGATCTCCGCGCAATCATCAGCTATGCCTATGCCGACGGAATACACGACAATGACCGTGCCCTGCAATATTTCGCCAAGAAGAAAATTGAAGAGAAAGACAAGGCTATCGAAATCTACCTTACCGATGCGGAACTTCAGGCATTGTATGAAATGCCACTGTCAGGCAAGCAGGAAGAGGTGCGCGATATATTTCTTGTCGGGTGCTATACCTGCCAGCGCGTGAGCGATTACAACGACATTGACAAGGATTGTTTCACCACTACAGCCAAAGGAACACCGGTAATACGCCTCATTCAGAAGAAAACCCGCAACGAGGTAAAGATTCCTATAATGAATCCCAACCTAAAGGCTATATGCGAAAAATACAACTACAATCTCCCTTATGTTGTTGACGTGATACTCAACCGCTACATAAAGGAGATTCTGAAGGAGTTGTCCTATAAAGTGCCCGACTTAGCCAAGATGGTAGTAACCAAACTTACTCAAAAGCAGAAGAAACTGGTGGAGGACGGCAAGCTCGTTGTCGAGCACAACGAAAAGGGAGAGGTGACAATGCCTCGCTACAAGTGCGTGACAACCCACACAGCCCGCCGTAGCGGAATCACCAACATGTACCTAACCCACAAATACTCCATAGTCCAGATGATGCACGTCAGCGGCCACAAGACACAAAAGACCTTTATGGACTATATCAAACTCTCCTCGGACGAAATCGCCGACGAGATAGACGCAATCGCTAATGGCGCAAAATCCGAAGTATTTTGACTATTATTACTCGGAAACAGCTACAAATCAAAATATAAATTGTAATTTTGAATATGGAAACAAATAATTCACAGCTCGTAATCTATCAGGCGCCGGACGGAAATATGTCGATTGATGTGACAGTTCAGAATGATACCGTATGGTTGAGCCAAGGGCAGATGGCCGAACTCTTTGACAAAGATCAGTCAGTTATTGCCCGCCACATCTCTAATGTTTTCAAGGAAGGCGAGCTGGAGAAAGAGAGTAATATGCAAATTTTGCATAATACTCTGTCGAAGTACAAACCGACTCAGGTTTACAGCCTTGATGTTATTATCTCTGTTGGCTATCGCGTTAAATCCAAACGTGGTACTCAATTCCGCATCTGGGCAAATAAGATCTTGAAGCAGTATCTTCTTCAAGGCTATGCCATAAACGAGCGGATAGCTGCACAGAAATATGACGAGCTTAGTCAGTTGATAAAAGTGCTCGGCCGCACAATCCAAAATCAGGAAAGGCTTACGGAGGACAGCCGTTCATTGCTCGATGTTGTTGTCGATTACACATACGCCCTCGACACTCTTGACCGCTACGACTATCAGGAACTGAAGATCGAGGACACCACCGGTAAAGAGTCGTTTCATGCCACTTACGAAAACGCCATGGAAGTCATCCGCGAGTTACATGAGAAATTCGGTGGCAGCACATTGTTCGGCAACGAAAAGGACGATTCCTTCAAAAGCTCCATCGGTCAGATTTACCAGACCTTCGGCGGCATTGACCTCTATCCCTCAGTGGAGGAAAAAGCAGCCATGCTCCTGTATCTAGTTACAAAGAATCACTCGTTCAGCGACGGTAACAAACGCATTGCCGCCACACTCTTCCTGTGGTTCCTCAACGGCAACGGCATTCTCTACAACGGAGACGGCACCAAACGCATCGCCGACAACACACTCGTTGCCCTCACCCTGATGATAGCCGAAAGCCGCACTGAGGAAAAGGACACAATGGTAAAAGTCATCGTCAACCTAATCAACAAGAACAACTGAGGATAAGACGAAACAACCCCCGAAATATGCACGGCTTAACGACTTCATGCCGAGGATTGACCTGTCGGTGCTGAATGATTATGTAACGGCTAATCTCCGCGCTGATTTTCATACTCGTTTGGGACATTTGTCACACCGAATGTCGATTATTAGTTGTAACTTTGCTTAATTACAGATAATAGACTCAAATGAAACTGCTAAGAGCCTTATTCTACCAATATTATTGGTGGCAGATGCGACAGGAACAGGATGGATTCTTCGTTCCTCTGTTGGCTGTGCTCAGTGTCCTGTGTCCGATTTTTGGGATAATCGGTTTTGTAATGATTTCGGCTGATGTTACAGATATTATTGATTTGAAGAAATTTGATGTGAAAATATTAATTTCAGCCATGTTCATTCTCGAACTCGCCGCTTTATGGTGGTTGCTTTTGCGAAAGAAACGATATAGAGCGATAATCTGCGAGCATGATGTCTATAATATTTCTGTGTATCGACGACTCGCAGTGATTTATCCAATTCTATCTGCGACACTTTTCTTTATTGGACTGTATATCGGTTATCTATATAATTCGACAGCGATCAGCCAATGATTATTAGCGTATGAATCGCCACATCAGTAGATTTCAGCGACAAGGATTCATAATCCTGATGATATGCTCGGCTATAATGCTTGGCATAGGAATCTATATGTTTGTGGCTGATTTCAATTCGACAAGCATCGTAACGGGATGGCGCTCCAATCCTTCCGAGCAAACTATATCATGGCAAACTCCGGTATTCGGAGCGATCGTCATGCTCATATTGGGTATTCTAATCAAAATAGACAGGCACAAATTACCGAAAATGGACATCCAAGGCAAACGCACTTTCGTATTTGAAAAGATAACGGATTATCTGAAAGATAATGATTTCAAGAAACGAGGCAATCATTTCTTCAAAAGCAATGGTTCGATAGGTTATTGTGTGAACATTCAAAATGATAAATGGAATGATGCCAATCAAATCCGCTTCACATTGAATGTCGGTATATTTACAGGTGCTTTTTGGCTGGAGCATGAAGATTACAAACACACAGGGATTGTACCCTCTTTCCCTAAGGAATATGAGTGTGCTATCCGGTATAGAATCGGCGGCTTGCTTACGGTCAAAGAGGATAAATGGTACTGTATCACCTCAGGCACGGATGTCATGAAACTAAGGAGCGAAATAGAGCGCGACCTAACAGAATATATATTGCCATTCTTTGCCCGTTACAACACTGAGTCCGATGTCATACCCAATCAATTTATCTACCGGAAAGGAGGCAAGCGATGAAAAGGTGTCAGAAAATAGTATCATATTCCATTGCCATAGGCTTTGTAATAATAATTGTGCTATCTATTTGTGGTATCATTCTTATGGGATATAGCACAGCTGATCATAGGATAAGCGATATTAAACAAAACCTTGACAGTATAATAAGCAGAATTGAATCGTATAACGTATCTAATCATACGTTGCCGGAAGCAATGTCTCAATTAAACTTTAAGCAAACTATCAACGGCTATTTATATGAGGGGAACATGGGCATAGATATTCGTTTCAGATATTATAATTTATCTGATGGCAGTTATTTGGTAGAAGTTTTCAATGAAGAGGAAGATTCTATTATAAACCAATTTCACTAGTGTCTCTTAAAAAGTGTTAATCAAATTCGAGGTCAAGAGTTGGATGGCAATTTGCTATTTGTGCTGG
>NZ_CAJMXD010000240.1:0-4657 GCF_905219685.1 Barnesiella sp. CU968 | reverse complement strand
GGTGAAGAATATGCGCCTGCTGATCTCTCTTTTCTCGGATTGATAATGTTCATAGCCGTTATCGCCGCATTGGTTCAGATTCTGGAGATGGTGATTGAGAAGTATTCTCCGGGACTTTACAATTCGCTTGGTATATTCCTTCCTCTTATAGCGGTCAACTGCGCGATACTCGGTGCAGTCCTGTTCATGCAGCAGCGTGAATTCACCAACGCATGGACAGCTACAGTCTATGGTGCCGGTTCCGGAATAGGCTGGCTCCTTGCCATCACCTGCCTTGCGGCGATACGCGAACGGCTTGACTACAGCAACGTCCCCGCCCCGCTGCGCGGCATCGGAATAACTTTCATCATCACCGGACTCATGGGCATAGCATTCATGAGCTTCCTCGGAATCAAACTGTAATAGAAAATGGCAATGTATTCACTCAATATGATTCAATGGAACAACGTTGTGGCAGCTTCGTTGATATTCCTCATCATTGTGCTGGTTCTGGTCATCGTGCTTTTAGTGGCTAAAAGATGGCTTGTCAACAGCGGCGAAGTAGCAATTTCCATCAACGAGGGGAAAAAGATGATTCACGCCGAAGGGGGCAAAAGCCTTCTTGCCACACTTGGAGAAAACGGTGTGCATCTCTCGTCGGCATGCGGCGGAAAAGGAAGCTGCGGTCAGTGCAAGCTGCAGGTGACATCAGGCGGCGGCGACATGCTGCCTACTGAAGCGGTGCACTTCACACGCCGGGAAATCAAAGACAACTGGAGACTCGGATGCCAGGTCAAGGTAAAGGGTGACATGGAAATAAAAGTTTCCGAAGCCGCACTCGAAGTCAAGGAATGGGAATGCGAGGTGATCTCAAACAAGAATGTAGCCACATTCATCAAGGAATTTATCGTACGTCTGCCGGAAGGTGAGCATATGAACTTCATTCCCGGATCATATGCACAGATACGGATTCCGAAATATACGATGGATTACGACAAAGACATCGACAAAAAGCTCATAGGAGAGGAATATATTCCGGCTTGGCAGCAATTCGGACTGTTCTCTCTCAAAGCCGCGAACGACGAAGAGACGGTGCGTGCTTATTCAATGGCTAATTATCCCGAAGAAGGCGACCGCATAATGCTCACCGTCCGCATAGCCACTCCTCCTTTCAAACCAAGACCTCAGGTCGGCTTTCAGGATGTGCCGGCGGGCATAGCGTCGTCTTACATCTTCTCGCTAAAACCTGGCGACAAAGTGATGATGAGCGGTCCTTATGGAGATTTCCACCCTATTGTGGATTCCAAGGCGGAAATGATCTGGGTAGGAGGTGGTGCCGGAATGGCGCCTCTTCGCGCACAGATAATGTGGATGACAAAAACACTGCGTACCACAGACCGCAAGATGAGTTATTTCTACGGAGCGAGAGCACTCAACGAAGTCTTCTATCTTGAAGATTTCCTGCAGCTTGAAAAAGAATTCCCCAACTTCAGCTTCCACCTTGCACTTGACCGACCCGATCCGGCGGCTGATGCGGCAGGCGTGAAATACACACCAGGCTTCGTTCATAATGTCATGTACGAGACATACTTAAAAGACCACGAGGCTCCTGAAGACATACAGTATTATATGTGCGGTCCCGGCCCCATGAGCAATGCTGTGAACAACATGCTCTACAACCTTGGTGTCGAACCAGAAAGCATACATTATGACAATTTTGGAGGATAACCTTGGATCATCATACTAATATTTTAATCATGAAAAGAGACAACGAAATTTTTGACATCATTGATCGCGAGCATCTGCGTCAGCGTCGTGGAATCGAACTCATAGCCAGCGAGAACTTTGTAAGCGATGAGGTTATGCGCGCAATGGGTTCCTGCCTGACAAATAAATATGCAGAAGGATATCCGGCACACCGTTATTACGGAGGTTGCCAAGTGGTTGACGAGGCTGAAAACCTCGCAATAGAACGCGCCAAAAAGCTTTTCGATGCTGAATGGGCAAACGTGCAGCCTCATAGTGGAGCGCAGGCAAACATGGCTGTATTCATGGCATGTCTTCAGCCTGGCGACAAGTTCATGGGCATGGACCTCAGCCATGGCGGTCACCTCAGCCACGGAAGCCCCGTAAACTTCTCAGGACTTATGTTCGAGCCGATCAGCTATACCGTACGCGTTGAAGACGGCAGAGTCAACTACGAAGAGATGGAAGAGAAAGCTCGCGCGGAGCGTCCTAAACTCATCATCGCCGGTGCCAGCGCCTATAGCCGCGAATGGGATTATGCCCGCATACGCAAGATCGCTGACGAGATCGGCGCGATATTTATGGTTGACATGGCTCACCCCGCCGGACTTATTGCCGCCGGACTACTTGAAAATCCGGTGAAGCACGCACATGTTGTGACAACTACCACCCACAAGACCCTTCGCGGTCCCCGTGGCGGACTCATTTTGATGGGTAAAGATTTCGACAATCCGTGGGGCAAGAAGACTCCCAAGGGTGAAATCAAGAAGATGTCCGCCCTTCTGGATTCCGCTGTGTTCCCCGGCGTGCAAGGCGGTCCGTTGGAGCATGTGATCGCAGCAAAGGCTGTGGCTTTCGGTGAAGCTCTCCAACCGGAATGGAAAGAATACGCCCTGCAGGTAAAGAAAAACGCACAGGCACTTGCCGCGGCACTTATCAAACGTGGCTACAAGATTATTTCCGACGGAACAGACAACCACTGTATGCTCGTTGACCTGCGCCCGAAATTCCCGGAGATGAGCGGCAAGAAAGCGGAACGCGTGCTCGTGGAAGCAGACATCACGGCAAACAAGAATATGGTGCCCTATGACACCCGCAGTCCTTTCCTCACCAGCGGTCTCCGCTTCGGCACGGCTGCAATCACCACACGTGGTGCCAAAGAGGAGCTGATGGAGACTATCGCCGAACTGATAGACACCGTCCTCTGCAATGCAGATGATGAGAATGTAATCACAGAGGTTCGTCAGAAAGTGAACGACATGATGAATGACTATCCCATGTTCGCATGGTAGTTTAGAAGTCCGTACTTAATGAATTTTAAAGACATAAAATTTCCTTCCCGCATATTCATTACGGGAATAGACACGGATGCAGGCAAAAGTTATGCCACGGGCTGGATTGCCCGTGGCATGATTGATGCCGGAATTAACGTGGTCACACAAAAATTCGTGCAGACAGGAAACACGGATTTCAGTGAGGATATTGACATACACCGTAAACTTATGGGCACAGGTATGCTGCCGGAAGACAGGCTTCACACCACTGCCCCTGAAATATTCACATATCCGGCATCCCCTGATCTCGCAGCCCGAATTGACGGCAGGGAACTGGATCTGAATGCTATCTCCGATGCCACCGATGCTCTTGAAGAGAAATACGGCAACGTCCTTATAGAAGGTGCCGGCGGACTTATGGTGCCGCTCAAGGGGGAATACCTCACTATTGACTACATGTGCGAACACAACCTTCCGGCAATCCTCGTGACAAACGGCAGACTCGGCTCCATCAACCATACCCTCTTGGCATTGTCGGCATTACGCAACGCGGGGATACGGCTGTTTGCCGTTATTTATAACTCACATTTCGATAAAGACAAAATAATTTGCGAAGACACACGTAATTATATAAGGCAATGGCTTGACAGGCATTTTCCCGATGCCTTATATCTTGAAATGCCCTCTCTCTGAATTACCAATTGCAATACAACATGGAAGAGACAAAAAAAATAGTCAGCATATCAAAAGAGGAGCTTGCCACTCTTCCGGCTGCTTCCTATCAGGGCAATATCATATTGGTTGACTCGGAAGAAGATGTATCCAAGGCTATAGAAACATTGTCGAAAGAGAGAATTATCGGCTTTGATACAGAAACTAAGCCAAGCTTCAGAAGAGGTCAGTCAAACAAGGTAGCCCTCCTTCAATTAGCATCTGACACTACATGCTATCTGTTCCGGATTAACCGCACAGGTCTGACAGAACCTATAAGGCAACTACTTGAAAATGACAGCATAATAAAAGTAGGATTGTCTATCCACGACGATTTCCACAATCTCAACAAGATATGTGAACTTTCACCATGTGGATTCATTGACCTCCAACAATATGTGAAAGATTACATGATAGTCGACAACAGCCTTTCCCGCATATACGGCATTCTTTTTGACCAACGTATATCCAAAGGGCAACGACTGACCAACTGGGAAGCTGATGAACTTTCTGAACACCAGCAAGCCTATGCAGCATTAGACGCTTTGGCTTGCATCCGGATATACAACCATTTGAACTCCGGTAAATTCAACCCTTTGACATCTCGTCACCTTAAAGACGCTCCCGAACCGGAAACACATTAAAAAATGGAAAAACGCAAAAAAATAAAGAAATCAGTTTGGTTGCCTGCCATACTTGCATTGTATTTTATCTGCATGGCAATATTCTTCGGTCCGGAACTAATCCGCAACGGGGAGAGCACCCGTTTCATTACAGTCTCCGTGATTGAGGTCGTTATAATCATAGCCTGCCATTTCTTCTACAAACATCGCGAACGAAATAATTTTTGATTATTAGTTTTAAGAGTGGGTTTACTTTTAACACGAATTAAAGCTAAATACGTTTCTTGAAATTCTTTAAGTCATCATAAAGTGTCTTTGTGGTGC
>NZ_CAJMXD010000239.1:0-4667 GCF_905219685.1 Barnesiella sp. CU968 | reverse complement strand
CCACATACTTCCTCTTAAACTCCCAGCTCCTCCTTAAACTCCCAGCTCCTCCTCTACTCTCCTTTAAACTCTTCCAAGAAACAAAAAACATGAATAAACTGAAATTATTCCTCATACCGATATGTGTTGCCGCGATTGCATTGACTTCATGCAACAGCATATTCCGTGATTCACCTAATGATAAACTCGCCGAGAACATGATATGGTCCGACGAGATGATGCTTGATGAATATACCGGCAGCTGGTACCGACATATGGACAACGGTTTCTCAACCCTTGTCTCCACCTTGATCAAAAATAACGGCGAAGAGTTCGAACCGTGGTTCGGAGACCAGATTACGGTGGGACGTCGCGACTAGTATCAGGCGGGCTATGGTGAAATTCTAAAAGGTTCGGAAACAATGATCAACGGCAGAAGCCGCCTGATATGGCAGACCGCTTACGAGCAGATACGATCTGTCAACAAGCTTCTTGCGCATCAGTCGGAATTACCCGCCACGATACGCGACCGAATTGTCGGAGAAGCGCATTTTTTCCGAGCATGGTATTACTATACCCTCCTTCGAAGATATGGCGGTGTGATGCTGATCGACAGAGTTTTCGACCCGCTTATGGAGACCGTAAAATACCCTCGCGCCTCATATGATCAGATGGTAACATTCATAACGGAAGAGGCGGAGAAGGCTGCAAGACTGCTTCCTGAATCTCATGAGTCAAGACACATAGGACGCGTCACAAAAGGTGCTGCATACATGCTAAAGGGGAAGACTTATTTTTGGGCTGCCGGGGTCAAATTCCAGAACGCCGAAAAGCCATATCTCGGTTTTCCGGACAACCGCACCGACAAAATGCGTGAGCTTGCTGCCAAGGCTTATGACGAAGTGGAGAACCTTCATGTATATGACCTGATGCCCGCTGAGGGGGGCAATATACGCGACAAGGCAATGCAATACCGCAACATTTTCCTCACAAAAAATTCGGTTGAGTCGATATTGGAAGTGCAGCACAACGACAATGGCGACTACATCTACCAGTTCGGTCATAGACTTGACCGCGATGCCGCTCCGCCATCTATGGGCGGAACCAACTGCGCATACAATCCGACTCAGAACCATGTCGATGAATACCGGATGGCAAACGGAAAGATGATTGATGATCCTGACTCTGATTATGACGAAGACAATCCTTACGAAAACAGAGACACCCGATTCTACGCCAATATCCTCTATGATGGCGCGGAATGGGCATCACATGTTCTCGACATGCACTACACGATGGCTGACGGCAAGGAAGTCGCCGGACTTGACCTTACGGCATACGGAACTTCCACTACTGCATCAATAACACGCACCGGATACTATATGGCAAAGTTCCTGCGCGAATCGCAACAGATCAATAATGATGAAACTTATGCGAGTTCGCAGAATTACATAATATGGAGATATGCGGAGATGCTTCTCGACTACGCCGAGTTGGACTGGCATGCAGGAAGGACTGGCGATGCTCTTGCCAAAATAAACCGTATTCGAAGAAGGGTCGGCATGCCGGATCTCCCTTCGGTCACGCTTGAAGACATTATGAACGAACGTCGCGTAGAACTTGCTTTTGAAAAAACCACATATTGGGATCTCCTCAGACTTGGAATAGCCGAAGAGACAATGAATGGTGAAGACAACCCTCTATACAACGTCAAGATTGTGGTGAGAGCAGATGGCTCAAAAAAAATTACGCATTCTGTAGTAAACGGACGCAACAGCAGTATCAGGTATTTCGCGCCAAAACAGTATTTCTGGCCGATTTCCTGGGATGATATCCGCTATCATGAAGTTGAGCAGAATCCGGGATGGGCTGAAGTTTAATTTTTAAAATATATATTATGAAAAAGTTTTTACTTACAATCGCAGCTGCCGCCATGGCAGCGGGGCTGAACGCACAGCAGACCTACAATTTCTTTGATGCCGCCGATGTTGACTCCGATGGCTGGCTCTGGTTCGACACTCAGGCAAAGCTTGACAAATATTGCGGTTACGCTTCCAAGACCAGATCATTCGCAATACAACTTCAGGACGCCGATTACGAGCTGGAGGATTTCTCCCAGCCGCAGTGCACCACGGATGCCGGTTACACAGGTCTTGGCACCGATGGCACAAAAGGTGGTGCCAATTCCCGCACCGGAGCCATAATCCTGCCGCCGGCAGGATCCGGGTTCTCAGCTTTGACAGCACCCGGAGGCAGAGGTGGGGCGATAATGTTGCATCTGCCGGATTGCGCCAAGCTTGATGTCTGTGTTTCTGCAGAACAGGAAGCAATTAATCTGTGCGTGCATGTCGCTTCCGGCAATGTCCGTGTGACTGAAGTGCAGATGATAAAAGGTGGTGAAAAGATAGGCGGGATCCTTGGCGATGACCTCGAGAATGTCACATATACCGGCAACTGGAACGATATTGAGCAACTCGAGGACTCGGAATACGGTCCGAACTGGGATCAGTATTTCAAAATCCAGAGTAATCCGGGTGAGAAACGCACTGTCCTCATCGGAAACTACATGAAGAATTCCCCACTTTACATACATGGCATACGCGTGCTTACATACTCTGACAATTCGGGAGCAGGTGTTGAAGAAATCGGTAATGCCACAACTGATGACAACGCTCCTCTCTACAACGTATTCGGGGTGAAAGTTGACAGCTCTTACAAAGGAATTGTGATCAAAAATGGTAAGAAGTTTGTAAACCGCTGATCCAAAACCGATTTCTCAACATTCAGAAAATAACTGATAATGACTCTGCCGGACAACCGCATAGGTATCCGGCAGAGTTTATTTGTTAATATATGTTAATCTATAGTACTTTGTATTGCATGGTACTATAAAAACACATACCTTTGCGGTGTCAAACCTCTCATGCCTCTGACATCATAACTCAGACAACTCGACTCACATTCAACGTCACAACATATGGCAACAAACATTGACAACATGAAATCCCAGATGCGGAAAGGGATGCTCGAATTCTGCGTGCTGCTGTTGCTTAGCCGCAACGACGCTTACGTTTCCGAGATTATCTCCCGCATGAAAGAGGCTCACCTGATAGTGGTGGAAGGCACCTTGTATCCGCTGATGACCAGGCTGAAAAACGATGGTCTGCTGAACTACCGCTGGGAGGAATCTCCATCAGGTCCACCCCGCAAATACTATTCCATCACTCCGATGGGCATACATTTTCTAAACGAGCTGCACCAGTCGTGGAAGGATATTTCAAAATCCGTGAACCACTTGATTTACGGCTCCGACGCTGACCTGACAACAGATCCCGACCCGGAAACAGGTCCAGGCTCAGCCACAACAGATACAAATCAGCCTACAGACTCAATTTCAACATCAGACTCAACAACAGACTCAACCCGTAATATTTAAAACCCTCAGATCATGAAGAAAACATTTCCTGTCAACATAAACGGCAAAGTATTCTACATTGACGAAGACGCCTACGAACTTCTGAGCAATTATCTTACACAACTCCGCGCCGCTTTCTGCGGAACGGAGGGCGACGAGATCGTCACAGACATAGAAAGCCGGATTTCAGAACTTTTTGACGAGCGCATCTCAGCGGGCGCAAATGCCATAACATTCGCTGACGTGAACAGCGTCATCGAAATCATGGGCAAACCGGCTGACATAGGAGACATGAACGACGGAATCACCCCTCCACCGCCTTACAGCAGGGACACAGATGAAACCAATGCAGAAAACACAGTTGTAAAGCCTTCCAGGAAGAGACTCTACCGAAACCTCAACAACAAAGTGATCGGCGGTGTGTTCGGAGGGCTCTCCACCTATCTCGGATGGGACGCCAACATAATGCGTCTGCTGTATGCGGCACTATGCATCGCTACGTATGTCTGGCCGCTTGTGCTCCTCTACCTTATCGCATGGATGATAATTCCGCCCGCCAACAATCCTCGACGAATCCTTGAGTCGCAGGGAAACCCCGTGACTATAGACAACATCGGACAGGAGGTTCTCTCATCCACTCCTCCCCTGGGTCATGAAGCCGACAATTCTTCAGTCACGTTTGTTGAAAACGCGTTTAGGGTATTAGGCAAATTTCTGATGGGACTCATCGGACTCATCGGGGTTGCCGCGACACTTGTGGCAACAGGTTTCTTCGCGTTTTTCCTCGTCGCGTTCATAGCGAGTTACGGATTCGGTAATGACATACTGATAAATGCTTTGGACTGGGATCTCGACCATTGCACATCAACATTGGTTCCTATCGTATGCAGTTCGGCATGCATGGCTTTCTCGTTGTGTTTCATCATCCCCGGAGTCGCATTGGCATGGACGGCAGGCTCGGTGCTTTTCAATTACCGCAAAGCTTCAAAAACCACTGTCATAGTGGCGGCGATATTCGAGACTCTCATAATCGTGGCAACCGTAATTCTGATGATTTACGCCACCCATCTCACCAGATTCTTATAATAAGTTGTTTAGAAGTGATTTACACCAAAAGTGCGAACTCGTCTTGACTTATTTTTTCTTGACATCAGCGAGATATTTCCGAGGTGTTTTCGCCACTCGAAGAGCCGGCGACCTTTCGGTTGGCGGTGATGAGAGGGGTGAAAACAACCGGAAAGATCCGCTGAGGTTGAAAAAAGAATTAACAATA
>NZ_CAJMXD010000238.1:0-4789 GCF_905219685.1 Barnesiella sp. CU968 | reverse complement strand
TTATCCGTATGGCCATGTAATCGCATGACGTCCATTTATACAGACCTTAGCATTACTCATAGCACCGTCAAAGAGCAATGTGTAAGTAACATTTGTAGTATCAGAGATGTCGAAAGTTGTTCGATATACTCCCTTCCCAATAAAGGGGAGACCTCCAGTGCGTCCTGTTTTTATACTTTCTTCTTTTTCTCCGTTCTGTTCGATAGCGACACTCTGTAAATCATTCGCACGATCAAAAGGACCATAAATTGCCCAGTCATGTGGTACTCTCACCGTTTGCCACTCTTTAACATCTTGCAATGCCCCATTTGAAAACTGCCAGCCATCATTCAATGTTGTTACCGAGCGTTGAGCATAGGAGGTTAAAGTAATGGCTCCCGAAAGAGCCATTACTATTATTTTTGTGCATTTCTTCATAGACTTCATTTTTCCTTAAATGGGTCAAGTGCTATTGTAGGTGCGTCATTATCAAAACATCCGAGATTATAACCATCGTTATAGCCATTGGGAGCTTGTGGTTCCCAGTAGAATATCCCCTCAACTGGAGCATTCATCATTTTTGCAATCAGTTGTTTGCATGGTTCAGGCTGATCGTATGGCATACCTATCTCGCAAATCATCACAGGCTTGTTGTATTTCTGTTTAAGATGGTTGATATTAGCAATACAATCATCTGCAACTTTCATCCAACCTCCGGTTTCGCCCTGTTGCTCGGCCCAATAAGGATATAAAGACATGCCGATCATATCATATTTTCCCCCATTTGCTTCCAAAGCATCAAACATACGATCATAAGCCCACTGGTTATTTCCTCCGTCAAGATGCACGATGACTTTTGCTTCAGGGAATACTTCCTTAACCGCATCATAACCCGAATTATTGAGGGCAGTATATTGAGCCGGATTCTCCTCGATCGAGCCAACAGGCAGCATCATACCGGGAGTGGTTTCATTTCCAATCTGCACCCATTCCGGTGTGACGTTCACGTTTTTTAGGGCTGTAAGCACATCGGAAACGTGTTGGGCAACTGCGTTCTTAAGATTGTCGAATGACAGTTCTTTCCACGCTTCAGGCATTTCTTGATGACCGGGGTCAGCCCATGTATCAGAGAAATGAAAGTCGATCATGGTTCGGAGTCCAAGCGACTCTGCACGACGGGCTTTTAGAACAACATCATCGATATTGTTCCATCCTTCGGCTGGGTTTACCCATACGCGAAGTCGTATTGAATTTACGCCGCAGTAGTCGCGGAGCAACTGCATACATTCCATTTCCTGACGGTCCTCGCCCGGAGTGAAAAATTTACGGCCTTCAGATTCCATTTGCGTAAGCCAACTTACATCAGCACCGCGTGCGAATCCGGTGGCTTTTTCTATGTTTGTATCATCCTGTCGAGGATTGGTGACAGGACCATCCTCTGTGCATGAGCCACAAACCAATGCAGTGGCTAATGCAAATGCGGATATGATTGTTGTCATCTTCATTTATCGTAATTATTTAAGGGAATAAGAATATGTTTGTTTGCCCAGATCAACGGTAAGTATGTAGGTCTCGCCAACCGTTAGAGCGTTGTCTCCGTCAAAGCCGGTAGTAGCATCTGAATGTCCAAGAAGCAAATTACCATTGCCGCCTCCGAAGAAGAGACTCCAATTATTATTAATCAAGACCTTGACGCCCCAAGGGGTTTCCTTTTCCTTAACGAACTCAGCAGTAAATACCTCAGGGTTATCAGAGGATTGTTGCATAGGATGTTCCGACCAATCATCATTTAAGCCGGTGAATGTTACGTTATCAACCTTTGTCAATGTATATGAGAGATCTTTCATATTGAAATCCATAACATACAGTCCGCTTTCAGGAGCAGGTATGTTTCCGTCATTACCTGATTCTGCAAGAATCAGACATCCGGACAACCCTGTTGCGTCCGGAGCGCCTTTATAGGCTATGCCCCAATCGGCTTGCGGATATGCGCGGTATCCCCATTCTGAGTTAACCCAATGCGCACCACCATAGCACCGATTTGTTTCATCGTACAGGGAAATGTAGTCATCAAAACCATCCCAGTTGACAACTCCGGAGAAGTATAATCTTGGTTCTGCCTCAGGCTCAGGAGCGGCTTCTCCAGCACCGATTGTATATTCCAATGGATTAGTTAAATCAAGCACAAGTGTTGTTTCTCCAGCAGGTAGATCAACCGAAATAACTGTACCGGTTTCTCCAAATGAAAGATTCTGTGAGTTTCCTCCAAATGCGACATTCTGTTGAATAGCCGGTCCCATATCCGAAGTTTCCTTATTATATAGGCTACCTTGTCCCTTAATACTTATTGAAACCGTTGAGGCCGAAGTGAGATTTATGGGAAGAGTCCATTGATTTGCCTTCATATTGTATGTCATCTCACCTACTATATCACCCGATACGGTTAAGTTTTCAATGTGAAGACCGCTCCACCAGCCCTCAACTGTATTAAGCGTTGTAAAGTAGCAACCGGCAGGATCGGGGAACCAGAAATTCCAATGGTCATCAGCAGAGGAGGCAAAGAACGTTTTACCGGATTCTCCAAGATTGCCCCACACTACGTTGTTTGCTTCACGGAACCACCAGTTAGTCCAACCATTTACTCCCATGAATCCTTTATAGATACCATTTTCTTCTGGCGAAGCAAGTTTCATGGACGTTTCATTCCAATCTTTATCAAGAACAGTGCCCAGAATGAGGTGTATTCGGTAGGATTGAACCATTACCTTGATTACTGATGAATACGTCGGCTCAACATTGGCAGCCAAAACTGAGCGAACACGAATGTACAGAGGTGCTTTCTCATCAGCTGTATATCCAAGACGGCCTAATAAAGAGTTGAGTTCTTCGCAAAGGAACTGTTTTGAACGTACACCTTTTTCTACAGTTAGATCTATTGTTGATGAGAACTGCTCATCTTTAGACAATTGAAGTGTCTCTTCCGCAGCATTGACAGGCGCCTGTATAAGAGAGTTATCCAAGGACAACTGTCCATCGCCACTCCAATAAATGGTCATGGCGAGAGCCTGGGGATTATTTGCACTCAGGATTATTTCTCCTGTCGCACCTCCTAATGTAATGTCATCGGAAGGTATGACATAGACAGGCTCTATGTCGCTTTCGCATGATGCCAAGCCCATTATAAAAGCTCCCGACATCAATGCTGTCCGAATTATATTAAAAATTTTCATGATTTAATATCAATATAATGGGTTTGTAAGATTTGGATTAGCAGTCAAGTCTGTATCCGGAATCGGATATATGTTATATTTTGCATTTACAGCACGACCATCCAGTACGCCACCTTTCCATTGCCAGATATACGAATCGGTTGTGAACTTGTCAAACCGGACAAGGTCTGTTCGCCGTATTGATTCAAGATATAGTTCTCGTCCACGTTCATCAAGAATAAAGTCAAGAGTGAAATCTCCGTCAGAAATCTTGCCACTTTCATCACCGTTGTAAGCACGTAACCTAACTTTATTAACTAATTCGAGTGCTTCTGCTCTTGAAATACCTGCCCCACCTCTCAGTAAAGCTTCGGCAGCCATCAGATACACATCAGCCAGTCGAATCATTGGATAGTCTGTTGAACAGCCAGTTGCAGCTGAGTTAGAGGCTGCGACACCATCATCTGTAAGATTAGTGAACTTCTCAAAGAAATAGCCCTCAGATTGATTATCTATAGCACCTGTAAAGAACTGCTCCTGACCATCTGTGTAGAACATAGCACGAGAATCACCTGTTGTGGCGATGTCTCCGAATTTGGAGGTGATTTCTCCACGGGCACGGAACATACCCCAGCCGTTTGTCAAACCATATTTTGCAGGATCCTGAGTACTGGAGTTACCACATGACCCACATACCAGATAAGTACCACCACCCCAAGTTACAGATGTGGTTGCATCGCATACCATAGCGAACAATATCTCATGAGTACGCTTATGATTATCAGCGTTGAAGAGTTTTGCATAATCCGGCTCAAGATAATAGGAGGGATTTGAAATCACTTTGTGGCATGCTGTGATACATTCAGTATAATATTTAGTATCAACAGTCCCTCTATAAACTGCGCTATTAAGGTATAGCCTTGCAAGAAGAGCCCAGGCAGTAGGTTTGCTTGCTCGTCCGTATTCATTAGAATCAGGCAAAGCAGATGCGGAACTTTCGGTGACAAGCTCCTTCAACTCACTTTCAATGAAATCAAACAGACCGGGTCCGTCATATGCTTCAGGGATGAAGCCGGTGACAGGTGTGTTTTCATCCACCTTGGGACCTTTACGGTAAAGGTCAAGAACCATCCAATAACTGAATGCTCTCATAAAACGGGCTTCAGAACGGAAGCTCTTAATCTCTTCCTGTTCCGGTGCAGAGAATTTGCTGATTTCTACATCAGAACAATGGCGCAAGAATTCATTGCAAAGAGTGATGTTGAAAAACAACCAATAATATGAATCTGACACCCATGAATCTTTTGGACTCCAATTTATGTAGGTCAAATCAATCAGGTTGTTTCCAGACAACCATGTATTGGCAACTTCATCGGTAGCTGCTTCTTGAAGGTTGAAATAACCTCTTGAGAAATCTTGTCCGTTGATTGTTGTCAAGTCGCCATTGTCACCTCCTTGACCTTGTCCAGCGAGAACATAAGACGCATAAATCTTGGCGAGAACTTTTTTATAGTTCTCTGGATTTGAATAGACATCCTGCGATGTCGTTTCTGTTACAGGCATCTGATCGAGGTCATCGGTGCAGCTACTCAGTAACAGCC
>NZ_CAJMXD010000237.1:0-4810 GCF_905219685.1 Barnesiella sp. CU968 | reverse complement strand
CTTCTTAAATATTCTCAGGCGGCTGTGGTCACATCCGGCACCGCCACTCTCGAGACCGCGCTTATAGGCACGCCGCAGGTGGTGGTATATCGAGCCAACGGGGTGAAACTTTCCTACCGGATAATGGAGAAACTTCTCAAAGTCAAATATGTCTCTCTTCCCAATCTTATCGTGGGAAACAGCGTGGTGCCGGAGCTGCTTGTGCATAACTGCACGGTAGAGTCGATAACGCGTGAGTTGTCGCCGATACTTCAGCCTTCACCGCGCCGCGAGTGGCAGATAGCCGGCTACCGCACAATGCAGAGAAAGCTCGGCAACTCCGTGGCTTCGGAGTATGTTGCCGAGCTTATAGCCGATTCGCTGGGAGTCTCGGAGAGAGTCCCGGCTGAGGATGATGCTAAACCGCAGACACACAAACGGAATCGCCGCAGAAAACAACCTCGACGCGAAGAGTCCGCGTCTTAGCGTCATATTCCCATTCTCCTCCTGTTACTTTTTTCGGTGATTTTATGCCTGTGATTTCCAATGAAATGGTCTGTCTGGCGGGCATACCTTCATAGCTTCCTTCAGAGTCTATGGTGACAACGGTCTCTTCGCCGTTCTGCCATCNTTTGAACGTGGTGAGGCGATAATATCCGTTTTCTATCGATTCCGGATCTTTCCTGTTGTCTTCGAAGAGGGTATAGGATGTTTCTTCACGTGCGGGGAAATATTTGACTGTAAGCTTGGAAGGGTCATATTCCGTTACGTTGGAGATAGGCTGCATATACTGCGGAACAAAACTTCCCGCCTTCACGAACAGGGGAAGTGTGCCGAGCGGTGCCTGCACCGTGGCTGTTGAGCCTCCCTTGTATCTGAGACGTGTGTCGTTCCAATTGATCCATTCACCTTCGGGAAAGATTACTTTGCGGGAGCGTGCTCCTTTGTTGAGCACGGGCGCGACAAGAATTTCGCTGCCCCATAGATATTCGTCCTGCACATTAGCGAGTCTGTCATCGCTGCCGCCGGTGAAATTAAGCGGGCGGGCGAGAGGGAATCCTTTGGTGGTGTTCTCATAGGCGAGGGTGTAGTTATACGGAAGCCATTCATAACGCATCCGTATAAACCGCCTGATTATATTCTCCTGTGCGGGATAATGATATGGTTCCGGACGGTATTGGGCGTGCGTGCGCAGAACGGGTGAGAAGACTCCCGCCTCAATCCAGCGCACATATAGCTCGGGATCATAGGGGTGTGCGGGGTCTACCGCGAATCCGCCGATGTCGGAACCCATGTAGCCCAGTCCCGACAGTCCGGAGTTAAGCATGAGATTTACCTGCGGCTGCAGACCGCCCCATGACCGCGAGACATCCGTTGTCCACGGGAACACCGAATATCGTTGCAGCCCGGCTGTGCCGCCGCGCATGAGAAGCATCGGGCGAATGTCGGGAAAATCCTTCCTCATGCCTTCATATATAAGTCGACTCCATTCATTGCCGTAGACGTTGTGATATTGCGATGCGGTCTGACCGTTGGCATGCATGATCGTGAGCGGATGAACTTCCGGCTCCCCGAGGTCTCCCCACCATCCGGCAAGTCCTTCGGCAGTAAGAGGCTTAAGCCGGTTCCAGAGCCATTCCCTTGTGTCAGGATTGGATATGTCAAGCATACCGGCGTCACCTACCCATGTCGAGACATCATGTGTGTTGCCCTCGGAATCTCTGGCGAGCATCCCTTTCGAGGATAAAAGATTGTAATTGTCGATAGCTCCGTTCTTGTTGACATAGGGCTGTGAGATAAGGATCGTGTTGACACCCATTGCGTTCAGGGAGTCAAGCATCTTCCTGTGGTCGGGAAACTGCTCCTTGCTCCAGGCAAGACGCCCCATGTCTTTTTCCACTCCGTACCAGTAAAGGTCAAAGACGATGCCGTCAAGCGGATAACCACGGGTCTTCAGTGAATCTACCGCGCCGAGTGCTTCCTGCTGGTTATGGTAGCCGTATTTCGAGGTTATATATCCCAATGCCCAGAACGGGGGGAGATTCTGGCGTCCGGTCAGGAGCGTGTAGTTGCCTGTGGTTCCGGCGAGTGTCCCGTTGCCGTTGATGAAATAGTAAGAAAGAGGCAGGGGAGTGTCGGATGTGTATGTTATCCGGTCTCCGAGGTGGAGTGTGGATGCGTTGTAGTCATCGAAAAGCACACCGTATCCGCGGTCTGACGCAAAATAGGGAATTGTTATTCCCATCTGTGTGATACGCGGGTCTCCTGCCGTGTAACCGTAGTTCTGCCTGTTGTACATCACAAGGGTGTCGCCGTTGAGTCTCAGCGAATGTCCGCGCTCCCCGGCTCCGTAATAATTCTCTTTCCCTACGGGGGTGAAAGATATGTTTTTTGTGTCTTTCGCGTTGCAGACTCCCGATGCTTCGGAAAGGAGTGTGTCGCCGGCAAGGTCGGTGAACACTGTTTTTCCAGTGCGGCGGTTTACCCTCACGATGGTCGTGGAGCTTGTCAGCATAAATTCGTCAGGGGTGACGGAGGCGATTGCCCCGCCCTGTGCCGGAGCGAGAACTGCCGCCTGCGACTTGGGAATGTCAAGTCGTTCTTTCCCTGAAGGAATGGTGGTGATGCGGAAAATGTCTCTGTTTATCGGAGTGACTGCAACGGTCTTGCCTCCTGCTTTCACAAGATATGTTTCCCCCTGTTTCGTTATTGGTCCTGACGGGTGAAGAACCTCCGCCATAGACAAAGCGGCAAGGATACACCCTGCCGCCGATATGGTCAATATTCGTTTGTTCATTTATGAGATGCAGTTAGAATTCAAGGTCGCCGTTCTCGATGACATGCCAGGGAAGACCTGACGCGGCGAGCTTTTCAAGGAATGGATCGGGATCGAACTCCTCTACGTTGTGCACGCCGGGCATCACCCATTTGCCGGTGAGGAACATATACGCTCCTACCATTGCCGGAACACCGGTGGTGTAGCTGACTGCCTGTGCGCCGGTCTCTTTGTAGGCTTCCTGATGCGAGCAGTTGTTGTAGATGTAATATGTCGAATCCTTCCCTTCTTTGTCAAGACCGCTTATGCGGCAGCCGATGGAGGTCTCGCCGGTATAGTTCTCTCCGAGCGAGCCGGGATCGGGCAATACGGCTTTGAGGAATTGTATCGGCACTATCTCCTGCCCGTTATACATCACCGGGTCGATTCTCGCCATGCCTATGTCCTGGATAACGCGGAGGTGGGTGAGATATTCCTGACCGAAGGTCATCCAGAAACGGGCGCGACGGATCGAGGGGAAGTTGAGGACAAGGCTCTCAAGTTCTTCGTGATAGAGCAGGTATGATTCGCGCTCGCCGATATTGGGATAGTTGAGTGGCTTGTGGATCTCGAGATTCTCTGTCTCTACCCATTTGCCGTCTTCCCAGTATTTGCCTTTCTGGGTTATTTCGCGGATATTGATTTCGGGATTGAAGTTTGTGGCGAATGCTTTGCCATGGTTGCCGGCGTTGCAGTCAACGATGTCAAGATAACGCATCTCCGAGAAATGGTGCTTGGCTGCGTAGGCTACGAAAATGGCTGATACTCCCGGGTCGAAACCGCATCCGAGAATGGCGGTCAGACCGGCTTCCTCGAAGCGTTTGCGGTATGCCCACTGCCATGAATATTCGAAATGAGCCTCATCCTTGGGCTCGTAGTTGGCGGTGTCGAGGTAATTGACACCGCATTTCAGACATGCCTCCATGATGGTGAGATCCTGATAGGGGAGGGCGACGTTGATGCAGATGTCCGGGCGGTGACGGTTGAAAAGTTCCACCAGCTCTTCGACTGAGTCTGCGTCTACTCTGTCTGTGACAATATTCTTCGCACCGATCTCTGCCGCGATTTTGTCGCATTTCGATTTTGTACGGGATGCGAGCACAATCTCATTAAAAACTTCCGGATTCTGTGCGCATTTGTGGGCTACCACTGTGCCAACGCCTCCGGCGCCGATTATAAGGACTTTTCCCATTTTTTTATTGTTTACTTGATATGTTTGCTGCAAATATACGAAGAATTCGCGAGATTATGGCAATAAATGGGGAATAAAGTAATGTGTTGAGAGTTAGGAAAGATCGGCGTTGTTCGTCCGAATGGTGCTTTCGGCGGAAAATTCGGTTTTTGGAAGGGTTAGGAGATAGAATCGCTACCTATCCGTTGCCTTTTTTCTATCCGGAATCCGGTCTTGAAGACGGTTTTGCCGATGGATGATTATCCCTGTCTTATGTCATAGAACCCGCTTGTCAGGCATCTTTGCTATTATGCTATTATTAAAGTTTTTGAGCTGTAAAGCCTCTAATTTCGAGAAATTTGCTAACTTTGCAGTATTATGGGTGATTATATGCCAACCTCGCTAAAGGGCACTAAGAACGGGCTGTTTATTACAGTGGTTGTCATGGTTTTTCTGTTTTTTGCACAGAAAGGCTATGGAAGTCAGCATGTAATTTCAGAAGTTCTGCGTATTGACAACTCGACGGGGCTCAGTAGTCAGAAGGTGTATTCGCTTGCTGAAGATGCGTCAGGAGCTATCTGGATAAGTACCAAGTCGGGGGTTGACAGGTATAATGGCAGGATTCTAAAGAATTACTCGCTTGAAAGCAACTCATTCTATGGCGATAGAGCCGGTCGCATTATTCGGCTGTATCACAATGAAGGCGATTTGTATGCCTACGAAAGTACGGGCAAAATTCACAAATATTCACCCGTATATGACTCGTTTATTGTCTAGTCCGGAAAAGTGTTGACCGTCAGATTCAACATTTTTTAGTAAAATGTGTGAAGAAAACAAAAAATTCT
>NZ_CAJMXD010000236.1:0-4812 GCF_905219685.1 Barnesiella sp. CU968 | reverse complement strand
CTCTGTACCGAGCGATGAAGCACTGATAGCCGAGTTCTCCGGTGTTGAAGACATGACTATAGGCACTGAAGACACAGTAACATTCAGATCAGTTGGCAACGGCATGATTGAAGTGACAGCAGCCACAGACACGATCGTTGAGATCTACGATCTTTCAGGACGCAAAATCATGAACACCACGATATCCTATGGTGTCAACACTCTTCGCGTAAACGCCTCAGGTGTAGTGATGGTAAAGGCAGGAGCCGTAGCCCGCAAGCTTGCCCTCTGACCACTCTCTAACCATAGAATCATAACGCAACATGAAAAAACTGTTTTATCTGTTGGCGGCAATCAGTCTGACAGCAGGAGCCGATGCAAAAACAATCACTCTGTCGCAGGCTGAAGACATAGCAGCCGGATTTATTAAAGGCAAGGCAGTCAATGCACCAAGGCTGAAGAAAGTTCCGGGGAATACTACAGATAAAAATGTCTCCCTTCCATATTATATTTATAATTACGACGGAGGCGGATTTATAATAGTATCAGGCGATGACCGGTTCGGAGAAATTCTTGCCTATAGCCATTCGGGAGCTATAGACCCGGTGTCGGCACCAGAAGGACTCACAGATTTGCTCGGCATGTACACCACTGCATACAAGGCTCTCCCTTCTGAGGGAGAGCCTGCCGGCAAAGCCTCTGTAAACACCCCCTCTCCGGTTATAGCTCCTTTGCTCGGCGACAACATTACATGGGGACAGGATGCGCCGTTTAACACTATGACTCCTGTTTATTCCGGCACAAAACACTTCTACACCGGATGTGTAGCATGTGCGGCTACGCAGATCATGCGTTTCCACAGCTATCCGGCAAAGGGCACAGGCAGCAAGACATATACCGATCCATTGTCGAAAAACACCCTTACAGCCGATTTCGCCAACACCGAATATAAGTGGGACCTAATGCCCGGCAAAGTGCCCCAGCAGGTCTCGGCACAACAGACCCTCGCATACTCCACACTTGCCGCCCATTTCGGCATCGCGGTAGAAATGCAATACGAAGAAGCGGGCAGCGGAGCCTACGACATGCTTGTTCCTTATGCCTTGCGCACTTATTTCGGATATGACGCAGGCGTGCGCGGACATTTGCGCGACTATTATTCTACATCCGAATGGATGGCACTTATAAAAGAAGAGCTTTCCGAAGGGCGCCCGGTGTTCTATGGTGGCACAAGCGACAAAGGGACGGGCGGACACGCCTTTGTGCTCGACGGATATGATTCGCAAGACTTTGTTCACGTAAACTGGGGCTGGTACGGCAATTCCAACGGCTATTTCCGTATCAACCATCTTGACCCGTCATCACTTGGCGAAGGCGGCGGAGCAGGAGGATACAATCTCAGCCAGGATATGGTGACCGGTATCCGCCCGGCACGGGAAGGCTCGGTTCGCGAACATGCACTCTACGGAGAGTCTCGTCTCAGTGTAGACGGTCCGTTCAACGACACATTCACAATGATGAGCTTCATAGGTAATATTGATGTGGAACCGTTCAACGGACACATCGAGGGTGCCCTTGTAAAAAATGGAGAAATCGTGGCAACGCTCGGAGGCAACACCCTGTCGCTGGGAGGTTTTACGAACGGTCATTCCGGTTCGTCTCTTGTGACCATTCAGAATGTGGCGTCTTCTGTGCCAAACGTTGCCGATGGCGACGGCTATGAACTGAGACTTGTCTACAAAGGGGACGGAGACTCCGGCTGGAAAATACTCCGCCATCCCAATGGACTGACATCCCGCACCTATGCCTCGGTAAAGGAAGGTAGCATAATTATCGGCGAAAAGCATATGCCCTATCCCGATGTGGTGCTTCATTCCGCCATATCCACCGACGGAGACTTATATGCAGGTGGTTCGGGACGCGCTTCGTTCGATATGGAAAGCATGACCGGTGATTATGATATTTCTGGAATCACCATCCGTCTTGTCAATGTGAATGATCCCTCGCTTGTTTTCGACTCCAATGTCAGCGTGCGGGTATATAACCAAAGCGTGGAGAATGTGGACGTGACATTCCCCGTCAGCACTGAAGTTCCGGAGGGAAAATACAGACTGGAGGCTCTTATAAAAGCCAATGACAAAGAATATCCTTTTGCACTTAATGGTTTCGATCCGACAGTCGTTAATGTGCTGCCTACCCCGGTTTCTCCGGTAGTGCGCCTTGCCGCCACTCCGGTGTGGCAGGTGAACAACAGTTCGGCGGCGGTAGCCGACCGACTGGCACAAGGAGAATTTCTTTATGTCACCGGCACTTTCCGCAATGCGGGGGTGGCAGGTACCGCCAAGATACTTACCCGTCTCACAAATACGCAGACCGGACAGACTTCACCATTAATTATGGCAGAAGCAACATTCACCAACGACCGAGCCGTGTCGGTGACATTCGCACGTCAGGTACCACACGATCCGGGCACTTACATTGTCAACTTCGTGCAGGTTTCAAACGATCATGCCCAGACACCTATAGAGACTATTGGCGAACCGCTCGCCATCACTGTTGACCCATCGGAAAAAATTGTGGCGGATGTAACAAAGTTTGAGTTCCCCGACAAGATTGATAAAAATGCAAGAGTGCCGTTCAGTCTTGAGGCAAAAGCACGCCAGACTGCCACAAACACGCTCTATATCCGCTTGCGCCAGCTTACCAATACCAAAGGTGAGATAGTGACCATGAAGAGCGGCACGAAGTTCGTTGCAGGCGAGACTGTCACCGTATCCGGCAACTATAGTCCCGGAAGCTCATTGGAAGACGGGATCTATATGATTATAGTGGAAGCCGGTCCGACAAGCTCCAAGACAAATCCACTCGGCAACCACACCGTTTATGCCCAAACAGTGACAATCGGCGATGTGAGCGGTATAGAGGCAATAGAAGCAGCGAATACAACTGCCGCCATATGGCTCGAAGGTAAAATGCTACGTATAGCCACTGCGGAAGGACAGGAAATAGAGTCGGTAGACATCTACTCTGCATCCGGTCTACTTATGGCACGCAACATGTATGACCTCTCCGCTTTGACTCCCGGAATCTACCTTGTTTCCGCCACGCTGACCAACGGCTCCCGCACCATCGCAAAAATAGCACTCAAATAAACGCATTGAGTTCACATGTAACAACAATAATGGCACGGAGAAAATTCTCCGTGCCATTATTGTAAATTCACAAAGTTATTTCAATTTTAAAATCCCATATCATCAATAATCTTTCGGATAATAGCAACATCAACCGTGAAATAATCGAGAGCCGTGTTAAATAAGTGTTAAAATCTGCAAATCATTTGTACAGCAACATAGAAGCCCGCTATGCTACTTTGCCTTAAATGAATTTTATTCAAAAGAGAGCCGCCCCAAATTTCACAGTTATTTTTAAGCAACTTCTTAAGCTACCGCCCCTGACATTAGCTTAATCTTACCGACAAGGAATCCTTTACAATTTCCGCAAGATTCACAGCAGGAAGGATTAGACGCAAGGGTGTATTCTCGAGTTTCGCCAATAGAACACCACGCAAAGCCCCATAAGTATTAGACGCAAAGTATACCAATAGCTGCTTTGGAATAACGATAGATCCATCTTCACTCAGATCTGATATGGTTTCCGGTGCCAGACCATATGTAAACAACACAGATGCCTTGAGCACTATAGTGCCACTCTGAGTTCCAACCACAGCACATTCACAGTCGAGCATCCCCTTGGCAGTATGATATTCAAAACGAACCGTTGAACTTAAACGCAGAGAATCTGCCGACACATTATAATTATCTTCAAAGAATGCGAACTGGTCGATTCCTCCCCTTTCTATATTGAAAAGAGCTCGTTTGGTGGTCTTTTCAGGCATAATCCCAGATATTAGTTGATTTTACTTTATTCCTATTCTTGCCAACAGACATATTTACAGACATGTATTCTTCCCGTTCGGTAGACTCCGTGTCAAATCCTGAATAAATAACCTGAATAGCGACCGCCTTCTTTTCTTTCTGTGGCACAACCTCCCGGTCTATTATATGGAGTTCGAGAGCACGCTCTATTTCAACAAGTGTTCTGAGTTCGAAATTGGTTTTACCATTAAGATATCTGGTAACATTAGCAGGGGTAATTCCCAACATCTCTGCAAATTCCATATTGGTAATCCCATTCACCCTCAGATGGCGTTTTATTTTAGACGCAATCGCAGAAGATGCCGACATCCAATGGCGGTCTCTTCGCCTTGCCTCCATCAGATTTCGCTCTTCGCTCGTCAACTCACGTGCCACACAATTAAGCCTGTCTACATTAACTCTCAACTTATCCATATCAGGTATCCTTTCTTATTAGCATAGCGTTCAAATATTTAATAAAACAACAATCGAATTAAATTCTTCTTGTAAACAAGCTTCCTTTAAGGAGGCAAGGATAGTATTAATCATTCTTTCTTCTATCGAAGAAAGTACAATATATTCAGCTAAAGACCTCTTGAGTATTAAATATGGAAATTGTCCTATTAATTTGCTTTATACAAACCAGTTATGGTAGAACAAGGAGGTGTAGTGGCAAGAATTATACTCCCGGCTCCAATTCTTGTATTATCTCCAATGAAAACATCCCCCAATATTAAAGATTTACAACCTATGAAAACATTTTTGCCAATCCGGGGAGGAGTTAGACTTTTATGTTCACTGAGACCTATGGTGCATTCATGGTAGATAGTACAATTATTACCAATTATTACTGTCCGCTAAACTTTTTTTGAGCGATTGAAAAATTAGGGCTGACACCTATTGCAGGAGTCAGCCCTAA
>NZ_CAJMXD010000235.1:0-4813 GCF_905219685.1 Barnesiella sp. CU968 | reverse complement strand
ACAATAGTTCGTTAAAAAATATTCATAGGCTAAGCGGCATCTACCGTCAAGCCAAAGAGTTCTTTGACAAGTTTAGCATTTAAAGTCTTGTTCGGGTCAATTCCGCTCAGGTCAAAAAATCTTTTTATGAAATGAGCGTTGGCCATCAGAGACTTAATTTGACCAATAGAAAAAGGCATCTTCGTCTGCTTCCTCAGTACCTTAGTGATATTGACGGCGGCAAGCGAAGCGTTGTAGGCAAAATCCAAGGCCTTTTCATCGCGAGCCTGACAGTCGAGCAGTCCGGTGAACTGATGACCATCTCGGAAACAGGACTCAATCTGAAACCGTGTCCGGTAAATGTCATAGACATCTTTGCCGCAGACCGAGATATCGGTTGAGAAATACAGTCGGTGGCCGCCTCCGGGCAGATAATGGATTACCAGCCGTATTTNCTGCTTCAGAGACTTGCACCATGCCACAAGTTCAAAGGCTTCGCCTTCCTCGAGAGCGATGTCAAGTCGGGTCATCCTGTTTTTGTCAGGATTGGAGAAGTCGATCTTGCCGTCCTTGGTCTTGGGGCGACCTCTTTTACCGGTACGCGGACCTTCGTAGATGTAATACAGCACAGCATTGGAACGCAGACGGCTTATCAGTGAGAAACCGATTTCTTTCAGTCCCTCGACAAACGGCAGTACGGAGAAAGCGGCATCGGCAACGAGCAATGAAGTGATTTTCAGCAAATCTGTTCTGTACGTCTTCAATACCGACAGATACCACTGATTGAGAGTAAATTTCNTTCCTTCAAGTTCTGTCGAATTGAGAGTCTGCACGGCACGGAGCATCATCGCATCCCTGATGTCTGCATCGATTACGGCGATACCGAGGATCTCAAGACCATGCTTCACAGCCGAGGCACAGCCTGACCNGAACCGACCGATATGGGCTGTCTTCTTCCCAGCTTTGGAGACATAACTTGGATCTATGGCGATAGCCNGTCGTTTCATGCCATACTGGANACGATCGGCGGCCAGGTTCATGTTGAAGCACAGCCAGTCGAAATCCCTACGGAAAGTCTGACGATAGCGTTGTTCGCCACGTCTTCCGTGGCGCCCAAGCTGAAGAAAATTTATCTTTCGCGGTATGCACATGATTAAAATCAGTATCTCGATGATGTTTGTATTGAAAGTNTTGTTTAACTTTGTAGCGCAACCGAAGAATGCTCTCCGGCAGATGCCCTCATATTGGTCAAGTAGTTCGAAAATCAGCATAACTTTAGAGTCGTCGAATAACTATAAAGTTACTGAAATTCAGCGACTTGACCAATTTTTTAGTGTTAAATTTTCATGCTAAACATCAGATTTTTAACGGATTAAACACTTGGCTCCTCGGAGCCGTTAACAAACTCACAAAAAATAACCGAAGTATTGAATGAGGCATGAAATCTAAAAAAATACTCTTAAGCGCGACATTGATAGCCGCAACTTCAATCCAATGTTTCTCCTGGGGTCAGAAAGGTCATGACACCGTATGCTTTATAGCCGAGAACCATCTTACCCCTGTCGCAAAGGCAACCGCAGAAAAACTGCTTGGAGGCAAATCCATCGTATATTACGCCAATTGGCTTGACAATGCTTCACACACTCCGGAATACAGTTATTCCAAAACATGGCATTACAAGAATATAGATGCTAATGAAACGTTCGAAAACGCACAGCTGCATGAATCCGGCGATGTAGTAAGAGCCATTCGCGAACAGGCATACATACTGAACAATCCGGATTCTTCCGATGAGCAAAAGTCTCTTGCTCTTAAAATGCTTGTGCATCTCGTAGGCGACATACATCAGCCCATGCACATGGGACACCGTAGTGATCTCGGCGGCAACAGATGGATGGTGAAATATTTCAACTCACCCAAGAACCTGCATTCGATATGGGACAGCAGTCTGCCTGAATCGGCTCACAAATGGAGCTATACGGAATGGCAGCAACAGATAGACAGGGCTACACCAGAAGAAGAAGCCGAAATAATTGCAGACGGTTCTCCGGAAAAATGGGGAAAAGAATGTTATCAGATTGCTGCGGAAGTATACAATACAACTCCCGAGGATTCAAAACTCAGCTATGACTATATCGCAAGATGGACTCCAGTCATAGAAGAACAGTTTCTTCGTGGCGGTCTTCGTCTGGCGGATCTGCTTAACTCAATTTTTGACCCGCACTATGCAGGAGCAAACAATATAATAAAAAAGAACTGAATCAAAATAAAATATAACAGTTAATTGAAATTTCCCCAGTTGAACATTCCCTTTTCTCCTCTTAAAATTAAAGAACAGGACGGAATTGTAAAAGTATATGATCCTTTGCGCGATAAACTGGTGGCTCTTACTCCGGAAGAATACGTACGCCAGCAGTTCACCGCATGGTTGCACAGTGCTTTCAATTATCCGCAATCTCTGATGGCAAATGAAATTGGCATCACAGTCAACGGAATGAAAAAACGGTGCGATTCGGTGGTCTTCAACAAAGACGGCACGCCATTGCTCATTGTTGAATACAAAGCGCCGGATGTAAGGATAACACAAGACACTTTCGATCAGATTGTAAGGTATAATATGGTGCTTAAAGCGCAGTATCTGATTGTCTCCAACGGACTGAGCCATTACTGCTGCGTAATCGACTACTCAAGCAACACATATCACTTTATACCGGCAATTCCGGATTATAGAGATTTAAACAGCGCATTCAGTGCCAATTGAATATTGAATAGTTTTGTCAGAAATTAGTTATAATTACCTTGATCTCCTTAATCCGCAGCAACGTGCCGCCGTGGAATATAAGGATGGACCGTCACTTGTCATAGCTGGTGCCGGTTCCGGCAAAACCCGCGTCCTCACATACAAGATAGTGAATCTGCTCGACAACGGGTTTGAGCCATATCGAATCATGGTGTTGACTTTCACCAACAAAGCTGCGAGAGAAATGAAAGAACGCATCTCCGCACTTGTGGGTCAGAAGATTTCATCAAGATTATGGATGGGAACCTTTCACTCCATATTCTTACGTCTGTTGCGCGGAAATGCAGAATTAATCGGCTTCAAACCAGGATTTACAATCTATGACACCACCGATTCCAGATCGCTGATAAAAATGATTGTCAAGGAATTATTGCTTGACGACAAAATTTACAAGCCTGCGATTGTTGCATCTGCAATTTCAAATGCCAAAAATGCGATGGTCACACCTGAGCAGTATCTGGGCACAAAAGAGTATTATGATGCCGACAAACGGGCCAAACGACCCATGATCGGACAGATTTACAAAATATATCGGGACAGATGTCATCGTGCCAACGCGATGGATTTCGATGACATACTCTTCTACATGAATGAACTTCTTCGTGATCATCCCGATGTGCGCAGACACTATCAGGAGTTTTTCAAGTATATTCTTGTAGAGGAGTATCAGGACACCAACTTCGCCCAGCATCTGATTGTGTCTCAACTTACCGGAGATGACATGAAGCTTTGTGTTGTCGGAGACGACGCGCAAAGCATCTACTCTTTCAGGGGAGCGAACATAGGAAACATAATCAACCTCGAAAAGCGTTATCCGGGTCTACGTATTTTCAAACTTGAACGCAATTACCGTTCGACACAGAATATTGTAAACGCGGCCGGCAGTCTTATCTCCAAGAACACCAATCAATTGAAAAAGGAAGTTTACAGCGAGAACGAGGTTGGCGCACCTGTGGAGGTCATAAGAACATATTCGGATATCGAAGAGGCATATATGGTCTCCAACCTTATTTCCGGCTCTAAACTGACTTGTCACGATTCTCTTGACGATTACGCGATTCTATACCGTACCAACGCCCAGAGCCGTGTTCTTGAAGAAGCCTTGCGCAAAAGAAACATCAACTACCGTATTTACGGAGGTCTTTCATTTTACCAGCGTAAGGAAATCAAAGATGTCATAGCCTATTTCAGAATTGCCATAAATCCTGACGATGATGAGGCTCTCAGACGCATAATCAACTATCCTGCCAGAGGAATCGGAGAGACCACAATGAAAAAGATCCAGGCTTGTGCCTCCGAACATGCTTCGAGTCTGTGGGGGATAATATCGGACATAACAAAATATGATGCTGGCATAAACGGAGGTACTCAAAAAAAACTTACCGCTTTTGCTGATCTTATACGATTATTCATTACAGACAATGAAAAATCCAACGCATTCGAACTTGGACAACTTATATATAACCGCACCGGCATACTGACAGCTCTTGCGCATGACAGAACGCCGGAAAGCATCAGCAAACACGAAAACCTTACAGAGCTTCTTTCTGGCCTTAAGGATTTTGTTGATTCAAGGGTGGAGGAGGAAACGGATGCCGACATCTCGATGAGAGCGTTTTTGTCGGATGTGATGCTGGCAACAGATCAGGATCAGAATGATGACAATGAGGAGCCCCGGGTCACGCTTATGACAGTACACGCCGCGAAAGGGCTTGAATTCAAACACATATACGTAGTCGGCGTGGAAGAAGACCTTTTCCCTTCTTCCATGAGCATGGACTCTCTCGCACAGATCGAGGAAGAACGCAGATTGCTCTATGTCGCAATCACGCGTGCCAAGGAAACGTGTGTGATACTTTTTGCCGGCTCTCGCTTCAGAAACGGTCAGACAACCCTCACTCGACCTTCGCGCTTCCTTTCAGAAATAGACCCCAGATATCTTAAGCTCGTTTCATCCGTAAATATTGACCAAGGAGCATCTGAAAAGTTCATCAATCCCGCTGCCAATTATAAAACATACGACACAGCAAGAAG
>NZ_CAJMXD010000234.1:0-4816 GCF_905219685.1 Barnesiella sp. CU968 | reverse complement strand
GTTTAATCCGAACAGAGAAAATTCAAATCTGGCGATATTCATTGTTTTCCACTCATTTTATGATTGTGAATGCGATTTTTTTAGTGTCGAAGAAAGGTTCGGAAAAATAATCGCTTATATCTATAACCTCGCTGCAGTGCCTAAGGTTTTTCATTTCTGCGGAAATGTCCCCGCCCTTGAGTGTTATAAGGCCGTTGGGTATGGCGTTCCGCTGCTCCGTGGCGATGTTTTTGCGACATATTTTTATGAGGTCGGGCTGCGGCATGACGGCACGGCTTACCACAAAGTCGAACTTCTCCTTGCATTCCGCCACGTCTCCATGCCGGAATGACACATTGTCAAGAGCGCAGGCGTCTGCTATTTCTTTTGCGACAAGGAGTTTCTTCCCGGTTCTGTCGACCAGATGGAAATGAACATTGGGGAAAAGTACCGCCAATGGCAATCCCGGGAATCCGCCACCCGTGCCGAAGTCCATGACACGCGAGCCGTCAGTGAAGCGTAAGAATCTGGCAATCGCGAGGGAATGGAGGATATGGTTTGTCTCAAGGTTGTCGATATCTTTGCGGGATATCACGTTTATTCTGGCGTTCCACTCAGGATACAGCTCGAGCATCTTCCCGAAACACTCTTTCTGCCTGTCGGAAAGATCGGGGAAATATTTGAAAATGATATGTTCCATATTTTTATAACATAAATGACACCGATTTATTGAATCGGTGTCACTTAAGAAGTCAATTAATATTCAGAAGATTCTCAGAACCAGCGCACGTATGCGAAATCCTGACGGTGGGGGAGAGCCTCGTTCTTCGGATACATACGCAACGCGTATTTGTATGTGCCTGCCTCCTTCAGCGATGATTTGAGCTCATAGGTGAATATGCTTCCGTCACGTTTCACCACCTTGAAGTCCGCGCGGCCGTCGTATTTGCTTTCGCCATGCTCCTCCTTGTAGAAAACAAGCTCCACACCTACGGAATCACCGAGTCCCTTTGTGTCGATGACGACATTGATGTCGATCTTGTCACCGGTACGTGACGCGCCGGCATGAACCTCGTCGAAGTTGGAAGAAAGCACCTGGATGCTGTCCCATTTTGAGGCTACTTCCTCTTTCCATGCCACAATCTCACGTGCCCGGGCAAAGTTGTTTGCCTCGAGTTTCGCGGCACGTTTTGCCTCAGGCTGATAGAAGCGGGAGATGTAATCGTCAAGCTGACGCTTCATTGTGAAATGGGGAGCGATATTGCCGATGGAACGCTTGATATACTGGATCCATTCGGGGCTGTAGCCTTTGTAGTTCTTGTTGAAGTAGAGAGGGATAATCTCGTTCTCCAGCATTGAATAGATAGTTGCCGCATCAAGTTTGTCCTGCTGCGCCTGATCGGTGTAGGTGCGTTTGTCGGTGAGAGCCCATCCGGCTTTCTCATCGAAACGGTAACCCTCATACCACCATCCGTCGAGCACAGAGAAGTTGAGGACACCATTCATTTCTGCCTTTTCTCCGGAAGTTCCGGAAGCCTCGAGCGGACGTGTCGGGGTGTTGAGCCAGATGTCGACGCCGGAAACGAGACGTTTTGCAACAATCATGTTGTAATCCTCAAGGAATATGATCTTGCCAGAGAACTGAGGCATCTTGGAGATTTCGGTGATGCGTTTGATCAGCCCCTGACCTGCGCCGTCGGCGGGGTGCGCCTTGCCGGAGAAGATGAACTGCACGGGATATTTCTCGTTGTTCACAATCTTGGCGAGACGGTCGAGATCGGTGAAGAGAAGGTGTGCGCGCTTGTAAGTGGCGAAACGGCGTGCGAAACCGATTATGAGGGCGTTGGGGTTGATTTTGTCAACAATCTTCATCACCTCGGTCGGATCGCCCTGGTTCTTGAGCCATTTCTCTTTGAAATCCTTTTTTACGAAATTGATGAATTTGTTCTTCATAGTCATACGCATGTTCCAGATATCCTCGTCGGGAACATTGAAGATACCCTTCCACATCTCGGGATTGCTCTGGTCGTTGAAGAGATCCTGGTTGAGATGCTCGGAATAGAACTCTTTCCATTCGGTTGCCGCCCAGGTAGGCATATGGACACCATTGGTCACATAACCCACGTGAGACTCTTCGGGAGCATAACCTTTCCAGATACCGGCAAACATTTTCTTGGAAACCTCTCCGTGAAGCCAGCTCACGCCGTTTGCCTCCTGACTGGTGTTGAGGCAGAACACACTCATCGAGAAACGTTCGTTGGTGTCGGGATTCTCACGACCCATGTTCATGAGATCGTTCCAGGAGATGCCGAGTTTTGCGGGATACTCGCCGAGATATTTTCCGAAGAGAGACTCCTCGAAATAGTCGTGACCTGCAGGCACGGGAGTGTGTACGGTATAGAGAGAAGAAGCGCGTACGATCTCAAGTGCCACATTGAAAGGAAGATGGTCTTTCTGAACATAATCCACCAGACGCTGCAGGTTCATGAGAGCCGCGTGTCCTTCGTTGGCATGATAAAGGTCGGTCTTTATGCCGAGTTTCTCAAGCATGAGGACACCTCCGATGCCGAGGAGATATTCCTGCTTGATTCTGTTCTCCCAGTCGCCGCCATAGAGTTTGTGGGTGATCTGACGGTCCCACTCCGAATTCTGGTCGAGGTCTGTGTCGAGGAGGTAAAGTTTCATGCGGCCCACGTTCACGCGCCATATGTGGCTGTATACCACACGACCCGGATATGGCACTTCAAGCACCATCGGCTGTCCGTCTTCACCGAGCACCGGCTCGATCGGAAGCTGGTCGAAATTCTGGCTCTCATAGTTGGCGATCTGCTGACCGTCGATGGAAAGAGACTGCGAGAAGTAGCCGTATTTATAAAGGAATCCGACAGCAGTCATGTCGATGCGTGAATCGGACGCCTGTTTGATGTAGTCGCCGGCGAGCACGCCGAGACCGCCTGAATATATCTTGAGACAGTTGCACAGACCATATTCCATGGAGAAATAAGCTACAGAGGGGAGCTTTTTGTCCATAGGCTGTTTCATATAGTCCTTGAACATTGCGTATACATCCTTGATGCGTTGCATCATTGCCGCATCAGAGAGTATTTCCTGATAGCGTTCGTAAGAGAGTTGCTGAAGAAGCATCACAGGATTTTCACCGACCTGACGCCAGAGGTCATGGTCTATGTCGCGGAAAAGGTGCTTGCCTGCGCTGTTCCACACCCACCAGAGGTTTTTAGACATTTCCTCGAGAGGTTTCAGCTCTTTGGGAATCTCAGCGCTCACGGTAATTGTGCGCCATGCCGGAGCATTGGTATTGCTGACTTGAAGTTTCATATAGTTTTAATTGGTTTAATATTCAGTTTAATATTCAGTTTAATATATTCTTGTTTCTTTCCGAAGCTCTGCGCCACGCAACGGAGAAAGCCTCGTCATAATGCGTTATGAAGAATTTCCAGTCTGCCTTTTCAGCTGTCAGGAAAGCGGCGTGGCGTGCTTCGGAGCGTGCAACCGGAGTCTCCTTGTAATAGCCGGCGGCTGCCTCTGCTATAACATTGCATGAATCGGAATAGTTGGAATCCTCTCTTTCCGTAACGAAGACTCCGCACTGTCGCAATCCGTTTCTGAAGCTGTCAAGCACCCATTGTCCGAAGCCTGCCTTGTCGGTAGTGACCGTAGGCACACCGAAGGCTGTGCTCTCAAGAGGTGTGTAGCCCCACGGCTCGTAGTAGGAGGGGAAAAGTGTAAGGTCGAATGCCGGAAGAAGATCATAATAAGCTATGTCGAGTATTCCGTCATGACCGTCAAGGTAACTCGGCACATATATGACACGTACTTTCCCGAGTCTGCCCTCGCCGCGAAGCTGGCGTATTCTTACGCATACTTCGTCGGAATCTTCATTGAACAGGCGGTGTGTCAGAAAATCGGGAGCTGAATTGTCGTTGCCGTCGAAATCAAGCGTCATCAGCAGGCTCCCGGACGGTTCCTTAACCCATCCCGGCACAAGTATAAAAGCGAGAGCCTCTGCGTTATCGGGAAGTTTCTCCTCCATTTTTACAATTGAGTCGAGGAAAAGGTCAAGCCCCTTGTTGCGGTATTCATGGCGACCGGAAGTTGCGATAAGGAATGTGTTGTCGTCATACTTCCTGCCGCTAAGAGCAGCAGCTACATTAAGAAGTCGCATGCGGCCGTCTTTGCGCAGTTTGTTATATTTCGCGGTTTTGGGGACAAAATCCGGCTCAAAGCCGTTGGGTGTTACAACCTGCGGACGAATCTCAAGCAATTGTTCGCATTCTCTTGCCGTGACCTCGCTAACCGTGGTGAAGCAGTCTGCAGCATGAGCCGCAGCTTTTTCAAGCGAATGTTTCGACTGCATGTTCAGCTCGGAAGCCATCTGGTCACCGTTGTAATTGTGGAAGTATTCGTAAAGAGGCTTGCCGTTGCCGCAGATGCTGCGTCCGATGCTTGTGGCGTGTGTCGTGAATACGGTCGCGGTCTCGGGCATTGTCAGCTGTGTGTAAAGGAGTCCCATAGCCGTTGTCCATTCATCAAAATGAGCCACAACGTTTTTCTCCTCTACTTTAAGGTGTTCTGCGAGAGCCTTGATCACGATTGCCGATGCTACGGCAAATTCGCAGGATTCTCCATAATCTCCATAAGAGTGAAGGGAATCGACACCATATTCCGCCCACATCTCGCCGTATACCTCGTCAATGTGGGCTGCGGTTTCACCCGGATTCACAAGAATCACAAGCGGAGTGCCGGGAATGTCCCAGCGTCCCGTGCGTATTGTTATGCCCCACGGGAGCTTGAGTTTTGAAGCCGCGGATTTAAGAAC
>NZ_CAJMXD010000233.1:0-4822 GCF_905219685.1 Barnesiella sp. CU968 | reverse complement strand
TTTTAAGCACGTGTTTTTATTAAAATTTCAGGTGTTTTGAATGACGTTTTTCGGAACATCAAACTGAACACCCTAATTAATAAACATAATTTTGTTTAGTTTCTATTTTGACATTTCTTCACCTTCCGCTTATGCCTTTGCCAATAATCAACAGTCAATGAGCAGTCAGACCATGAAATATACACACCCGGCATGGGAAGTTTCTTTGATTTTTGAGTGAAATTTATTTAGTTTGTAAAGCAATAAAATGATTCACATATATCGGGGTTTTCGCAAAGCGTTAAAATTTCGGACATTCATATCATGAAAAAATTCAATAGCGCAGCCACAGGCATATTGTTCTCAGCATTGGGATTTATTCCGGCTCAAGCCTCCACGCCGGTTGTATTTACGGTTGACACGTCTCGCACTCATCAGGAAATAGATTGCTTCGGAGCATCAGATGCATGGAGCATGAGATTCATAGGAGAAATGCCGCAACAGACACAGGAGGATGTTGCAAGACTTCTCTTCAGCCGTGAAGTAGATTCCAACGGCAATCCGGAGGGAATCGGTTTAAGCATATGGCGTTTCAACATTGGTGCGGGAAGTGTGGAACAGAATGACAGCAGCCATATCAACCCGCATACCCGCACCGAATGTTTCCTGACTCCTGACGGCACTTATGACTGGAGCAGACAGGCGGGACAGCGAAGTTTTCTGCACCTTGCTAAAAAATACAAAGTGCCACGCATTCTCGGATTCCTTAACTCACCGCCTGTATATTTCACTAAAAACGGATTGGCTACAAATACCGGTCGTGACGGCACATATAATCTCAAGGAAGATAAATATAACGATTTCGCCGTGTTCATAGCAAATGTCGTAACCGGTCTCGCCTCACACGAAGGAATAAATCTCGATTATATATCCCCTGTCAATGAACCGGACGGGCACTGGAACTGGCAAGGACCAAAACAGGAAGGCACTCCTGCAACAAAATATGAGATAGCACGCCTTGCACGAATTCTTGACAAAGAATTTCAGTCAAGAGGCATACACACCCGGATTATAATCCCGGAGTCTTCCGATTACCGGTGCATGATGTCTGTACATCAGACAGGACCGGACCGTGGCTATGAAATCCAGTCTTTCTTTTCGTCAGACAGCACAGAGACATATGTCGGCAATCTGAAATCACTGCCGCGCCTCATTGCCGGACACAGCTATTGGACCAACACTCCGGTGGAATATATGAAGGAATGCAGAAAAGCACTGCGCGACACCTTAAAGAAATATAATGTCGATTTCTGGCAAAGCGAGGTATGTATTATGGCTAACGACGAAGAGATAGGAGGAGGACACGGCTACGACCGCACAATGAAGACCGCCTTATATGTGGCACGCATGATACACCACGATCTTGTTTTCGCCA
This sequence comes from Barnesiella sp. CU968, assembly GCF_905219685.1. Classification (NCBI taxonomy): domain Bacteria; kingdom Pseudomonadati; phylum Bacteroidota; class Bacteroidia; order Bacteroidales; family Barnesiellaceae; genus Barnesiella; species Barnesiella sp. CU968. Next base: position 3,408 of record NZ_CAJMXD010000233.1, on the reverse strand, counting down.
ATGCGCGTAGCTGGCAGTGGTGGCGCGCGGCAGGAGGGAACTACAAAGACGGTCTGCTTTACCAGTACAAAAGTCCGAAAAACAGTTCTGACACCATCGTTGACTCGCGACTTCTATGGACGCTCGGCAATTACAGCCGTTTTATCCGCCCCGGAGCAATACGGCTGGAAGTTAACCGCGAAGGCACTACGGATTCCGATGGCGCGANCGATCCTGACGGACTGATGTGTTCTGCATACAGAAACACGGATGGCGGTTATGTAGCTGTAATAATAAACTACTCTGATGAAGATATAATGACTGACATACGTGGTTTGGGATATGGAATATGGAATCTATACCGCACATCTGACGAACCGGGAGAACGCCTGCGCCTGACAGGCACTACGCAAAATCTCGAATCAATANTGATCCCTCGCCGATCCGTCACCACACTGACCTCGGGCGGCGTAAAAGCGGAGTGAATTCAGACTTCTCTACAACAATAAACATTGCATTAAAGGTTCANAATCTTTCTTGTGTGCCAAGTCCCATTGTGCGATGTACTCATCTTTGCTCTGTGACATATCTCACGAAAGGTATTTTATCATATTGTTTCCGCTTTTCAGTTGCTAATAATGGCTAAGCGGGGAACGCTGTCAAGCGTTAGCACGCTTTGTTACCGATGGTTTAACTTTCAAAGTCTTTTGAATTAACAAGCCCACGAATAAACTCCTCAAAACATGCTGCAAGCGTAGTAATCTTATAATCGTTTTCTTCATCAATATGGACAACACTTGGTTCTCCTGCTAAACCACATTTGCGATAATCCAAGAATATCATATCATGTCCGGCAGAAGGAGTGGTGCATATCGCTATTCCAATGGTTGGATAGCCCCATTCTTCAATCCAAAAACGATTTCCCATTTCTCCGCAAAGAGAATAAGGTTTATCTTTATCTATTCCCATAATTCCACTTATTGTTATATGGTTATTTGCCCAAGAAGTCGGGATTTGAGTTGGAAAACATGTATTGACAGGTTCTCCACCATTACATTGTTTTATCAGCGCAATATAAGATTGGGGCAATTTATATCCCAATTCATTTTCAATATCTTTAACTTGTTCATCAGTAGGTGTTGTCCCTATATAATATTTTTGGGCATATTCATTATTATCCCAAAAACTGGAAAAGTCAAAATCTTTAAAAGGAGTTTTATTCATGACTGTATATTTTCTGTTTCATCGGTAATGGCTAAGCGGGGAACGCTGTAAGCGTTAGCCCGGTTTGTTAGTAGCTATTTATTATTCAATCGGTTTCTTTCCAGTATTAGGTTCACTTCCTTTTCTGTATGGGAATATTTCTTTTTTGAAACCATACTTACAGATTCTAAAGAGTGCGAACCCAATAATGGAGATATATCCCCGTTAATCACATCATCAAAACACAAGGATTTGAGTTGCTTCATGCCTTCCAAAAATAACAAGTCTTTTAAACTTGAAATATTGATATGCTCAATAGTATTGTTGGGTACTAATTGGGCTAAGTCTTGAAGTTGTTTACAGTTAAGCAACCTAAGTGTTTTAAGCCCTGATATATGGCTCAACACACTAATGTCGGTTATGTTATTACAATAAGATAATGTTAATTCTTCAAGTCTATTTGAATTGCACAAACCTCTAATATCTTCCATTTTTCGAGAACGAACAATATCTAACATTCTTATATTAGTTAATTGACATAAACCATTCAAATTTATATTTTTGGCATCCCATAATGTCAGTTCTTCTAACAAATTCATGCTTTTCAGTTCTTTCAAATCTTCTGATTTGAGATTATAAATATGCAGTCGTTTCAAGTTTATTAAAGTATCTACATTTTCTGTTTGTTTTGTATGATAATACTTCAATTCTTCAAGTTTTTGGAATAGACTGAAATCAATAGTAAAGACCTTATCAGCCCAAAGCCCCAGTTTATTTAAGCGTGGTAAAACACTTAGTTGATTTAAATTGCATGGCTCTATTGTATGGTCGTACCCTTGAATAATCAAGGTTTCAATAAAATCATATTCACATATTAGACTTACATTTAATGTGTGTTTACAGGAAATACCATAGATGTCAGTCGTTGTTGTATGGGCATCTATTAAAATATTATTATAACCTTGATTTTTGGCAAACTCTAATCCTTCTCTTAAATAAAGAGGAGATATTATTAACCGATTGATATCTGGTACTTCTTGGAAATGTTCCATACTATTTATTTGTTTCTAATTGCTACTAATGGCTAAGCGGGGAACGCTGTCAAGCGTTATCCCGGTTTGTTAATAACTTTTTTCTTCTCAATAGATGCGAAACTCCAATTACCAAGAGCAGATAGGCAACCAGCAAACTTTGATAAAACCAATACTTATGAAATTTGCCTATGTCTGCTAAAAAAATCTTTTCGCTTGAACCTTGATGAACCACGAATCTATATTCATCACAAAACAAATAATATTCAAAACTCATTAGGTAGGCAAGTGCCAATATAGATAAGGCGATTAGGCGTGATATTTTATGATGTAGCCACAAATCGCTTCCTATAAACAGCACTGAAAAGACAGCCCAATACATAGATGCAAGCGAAAAATGCCACCCTGTTTCGTATAAGGGGCTTATAATACCGATACCTGCATAAAGCGTACTTGCCAATAGTAAGTAATACAATATTATTTTTATAATTTTCATGTTTCGCACTATTGTTATTTTTTGGTATCAAGGATATTGCCCGATACTATATTTTGAATACCACTGAATATATCACTGCCATAATAATAAACAAGATTGTCGTAATCAGCCCACACTTGTTCTTGTTCATCTAACCACACAATCAAATAGCCGGGATGAATGTCTGCTAAATAGATAACCTTATTGACCCCTAACTTCAAAGCCACTTTTTGCATAGCTTCCGGGCGGTATTTCTTTATTTTCTTGACATCAAAATAAAGAATATCAGATTGGTTCAGCTCTAATTTCATGTTATAGAATAGAGCAATCTTGCTTATAATACTTTCATTCAAAGGATAATCAAACTTAGAGTAGGATTGTCTTAACTTGTCTATGTAAGAATCCTGCATCATTTGAAAATTAAATTCGTCCCAATGGTTATGAACAAGTATTTCCTTTATTGCAGTAGGTATAATCATTTCTAATTGTATCTAATGGGTTGCAACTAATTGTTTTCAGCACTTAGTTGTTTGTTAGTCATTCTCATTATTACTTCTTGTACCTTCTTCTTCCATACTTGATTATTGATTTTCTCTAATCGTATTAAAGCATCATTTTTTTTATTCATTATATATTCAATACAAGCAATATATATTTGATGCCATTCTTGTTGAATAGCCTTTTCTTCGTAAAAACGCATTATTCTATATAGCTTTTCAA
>NZ_CAJMXD010000232.1:0-4832 GCF_905219685.1 Barnesiella sp. CU968 | reverse complement strand
GTGGTCGCCATGCCGGCAGTATGGCTGCTTTCGAAATCAACATCTCTTGTCACCCGTATCATAGGTCTTGACAATAAAAAGAACAATGTGACTGAAGACGAGATAAAGTCTCTGATTCAGGATGGAACGGATGCCGGAGAACTCCGTAAGATTGAGCAGGATATTATGGAACGCGCCCTTGTGCTGGGAGACTTGAGAATATCTTCGATAATGACCCCGAAGGTGGATGTTTTGGCGTTGAGACTCGACATGAATGCCGATGATGTCAGAAAACGCCTGTCGGAGGAGCTGCACTCCTATTATCCCGTGTTTTGCGACAAATCGCAGAATACCGTATGCGGAGCTGTCTCGCTCAAGCAGCTTGTGCTGTCGCTTGACCGGAATGATTTTTCTCTTGAGAAGGTCATGGGCGAACCCCGATATTTCCCCGAGACAATGCGCGTCTATGACGCTCTCGACGTCATGAAGGGAAACCGTGTGCGCTTCGCGCTTGTATGCGACGAGTTCGGGGACCTGAGCGGAGTGATAACCCCAGGCGACATTCTTGACGGACTCGTGGGGGCGATGCCGGAACAGGCGATGCCTTCGGATATAGACAGAAACGAAAAGGATGGTTCCTGGACTGTCAACGCAAGAATACAGATATATGACTTCATCAACTTCTTTGAACTTGAAGACCTGTATCATCCCGCGTCATATTCGACACTCGGAGGACTCATCCTTGAAGAACTGAAATATATTCCCCGTCCGGGCGACAGGCTCGACTGGAATAATATCCGGTTCGAGATTCTGTCGATGAACGGTGCCAAAATAGAAAAGGTATTGGTAACAATCACGCCACGTCAGGAGGCGTGAGCACGGGGATTGCGGCGGGAGGAGCGTATCTCCACACGACGGATCTTGCCGCTGATGGTCTTGGGAAGCTCGTCTACAAACTCTATCTGACGCGGATATTTGTATGGAGCCGTGGTTTCTTTCACATGATTCTGAAGTTCCTTGACAAGGTCATCCCCTATTCTGTCTTTCCACTCCTCTGCAAGCACGATGGTGGCTTTGACAATCTGACCGCGTATAGGATCCGGAACTCCCGTTATAGCACATTCCACTACCGCCGGATGACTCATAAGCGAGCTTTCCACTTCGAACGGACCGATACGGTAGCCTGATGACTTGATGACATCGTCAGCACGCCCTACAAACCAGAAATATCCGTCTTCATCGCGGGTGGCGACATCTCCCGTATGGTACACACCGTTGCTGTAAGCCTTGCGCGTCAGCTCTTCGTCATACAGATATTCCCGGAACAATCCCAGCGGTCGCCGTCTGTCTGTATAGATCACAATCTCCCCCTGCTCTCCGGGTCTGCAGCTTTCGCCGTCGGCATTGACGAGGTCAATGTCATACTCGGGATTCGGAACACCCATAGACCCCGGTTTTGCCTCCATCCACGGGAATGTGCCTATGGTCAGTGTTGTCTCTGTCTGACCGAACGCCTCTTTTATATCAAGTCCTGTCAGTTCTTTCCACCGTTCGAACACACTCGGGTTCATTGCCTCTCCGGCTGTGGTGCAGTAACGGAGCGACGAGAGATCATACTTCGACACATCCTCCAGTATCAGGAAACGGTATACCGTAGGAGGGGCGCAGAAAGAGGTGATACTGTATTTTTCGAAGATGGCAAGCAGGTCGGACGGATGGAATTTGTCGAAGTCATAGACAAAGACGTTGGCGCCGGAGAACCACTGCCCGTAGAGTTTGCCCCACACAGCCTTGCCCCACCCGGTATCGGCAAGGGTAAGATGAAGCGAGGTCTCATCAAGGTTATGCCAGTATTTTCCGGTGACGATATGTCCTAACGGATACAGGAAATCATGAGCCACCATCTTGGGTTCGCCGGTCGTGCCGGAAGTGAAATAGAGTAAAGAAAGGTCTTCGTTGCGGTTAGGGCGCAACGGTCTGGCGAACGGAAGGGCTGAAGCGATTCCCGAATCGAAATCATGCCACCCTTCGGGCACATCCGGACCCGTAGACACACAGCACTCCACTGTAGGACACTCCGGCAGCGCCTTCACAATGTGGTTCACGACCACATCCTCGCCCACAGCCACGATTGCCTTGATTTTCGCTGCATTGCACCTGTATATTATATCCTTTGCCGTCAACAGATGGGTTGCCGGAATACACACCGCACCCAGCTTGTGGAGGGCAAGAATGGAAAACCAGAACTGATAGCGACGCTTGAGGATAAGCATCACCTTGTCTCCCTTCCCGATGCCGAGACTCTGAAAAAAGGAAGCCGTGCGGTCGGAATATTCTTTCATGTCGGCAAAGCTGAACTGACGTTCATCCCCGTTTTCATTTGTCCATAGCAACGCAGGCTTGTCGGGAGCTTCCTCAGCCCATTTGTCGACAACATCATAAGCGAAATTGAAATTCTCCGGAACCTTGACACTGTAATTCGCCTTGAAATCATCAAGCGAATCAAATTCACACTTCTTTAAAAAACGTTCAATCATAATTTTTTCCTTAATCTTCAGTACGCCCCGATACCTTGCGGCATATGCAGACGCACCTCAACCTGATAACTGATATAGGAAACCCGTTTTATTCACGACCTGAAACAGTGGAATCCTAAAACTTTTCTAATGCAAACATGGGTTTTGCGGTCGCGGTTCACAAAATTCCAAAATATTTTTCAATTATCCAAACAATTGATAATAAATTAATAAAACACTGCGCACCTTGTCAAAAAGTGCGCAGTGTTTTATTCACATTGCTATTAAAAGTGTGCAATTATTTTCAGATCGCAGCCGCGGCAAGAAGAATCTCGCTTAATGTAGGATGTCCGAACACAATCTCGCGTATCGACTCTGCGGTAGCGTCCGCGTTCATCAGATCAACCGCCTCCTGGGCGAGCAACGCCGCATCGGCTCCCATGATATGCGCGCCGAGAAGCTTGTGCGTACCCTTGTCGAAGACAAGCTTGCACAACCCTTCACTCTCGCCCATGGCAAGGGCTTTGCCGTTGGCACGATAGAAACTCTTGCCACACACAGTCTCGATTCCTTTTGCCTTGCACTCCTCTTCCGTCATGCCTGCCATGCCGCACTCCGGAACAGTGAACACCGCCGAAGGTATCAGACCGAACCGTATGCCGTCGGTTTTTCCCTCAATCGCATTGAGTGCGCGTTGCCCCTGGAATGTAGCCACATGCGCGAGCATCATCCGTGCGTTGACATCGCCTATGGCGTAGATATGCCTCACATTGGTGCGCATATTGTCATCGACAGGTATGCCCTTTGCCGAGTATTCCACGCCGGCGGCTTCGAGATTGAGTCCGTCTACCCGGGGAGCACGTCCGACTGCCATAAGAAGATCGGTACTGACAACCGTCTGTTCCTTCCCTTTCGCCTCATATGTGACCACAATCTCATAGTCTTCGTTCTGCTCGATTTTCTTCGCCGCCGCACCGGTGATTATCTCCACACCCCGCTTCGACAAAGTCTGTTTAAGGCGTTTCGCTATATCGGAATCAAACGGCGGGAGAATCTGCTTCATGAACTCTATGACCGTGACTTTCGAGCCGAGACCGGCGAATATCGATGCAAATTCCATGCCGATGACACCGCCTCCGATAATGGTCAGCGATGCCGGGACATACTCGATATTGAGAATATCTGTGGAATCCATCACACATTCGAGGTCATGCCCCGGAATGGGCAAAGATTTCGAGACGCTGCCTGTGGCGATAATGATATTGTCGGCGGTATATTCCTCGCCGCCGGCAACCACAGTGCGGTCGTCACTGAAACTCGCCACGGCATCCACCACATTGACCTTAGCCTGACGGAGCATCGCTGCGATGCCGTCGCGAAGCTGGTCGGTGACACCCCGTTTTCTCTCGATGATACGGTTGAAATCAACCGAAAAAGTGAAGTCCTCTATACCGAACCGGTCGGCTTCCTTGAACTGCATCACCATCTCGGAATCGCGGCAGAGACACTTGGTCGGGATGCATCCTTCGTTAAGACACGTGCCGCCGAGCGCACCGCCGTTGAAGAGTGTGACACTCTTGCCACGGTGCGCGGCGCCCAGAGCGGTCTCATACCCTCCGGGGCCGGCTCCTATTATTATAATGTCACTATGCATTATTGTTCTGCCTTGAGCTGACGGTATGAAAGAATCGGTTTCTTTGCCGCTGTCGTCTCGTCGGGATGCGATATCGGCGTGGTCAGAGGTGCGTTCTTCACCATATCCGGATTCTCGCGAGCCTCTTTCGCCACCTTGTGCATAACCTCGATAAACTCATCGAGAGTCTCCAGACTTTCGGTCTCGGTAGGCTCGATCATCATCGATTCGTGGAAAAGCAGCGGGAAATATATTGTCGGCGCATGGAAACCATAGTCAAGAAGACGCTTGGCTACGTTAAGCGTTGTAACGCCCGTAGACTTGTCTTTGAGACCGTCAAATACGAACTCGTGCTTGCAGGCGCCCTCTATCGGAAGGAGATAGTCGTCTTTAAGCGATTCCTTGATATAGTTGGCGTTGAGAGTTGCCATCGGACCCACATTCTTCAGATTCTCCTTGCCGAGACTGAGGATATAGGCATACGCTTTCATCATCACCCCGAAGTTGCCGAGGAACGAGCTTACACTGCCCAGGCTCTTGTCATTCTTCCCTTCTATATGGAATCGTCCTTCCTCATCTTTGGTAACACGCGGCGCAGGAAGGAGTTCCGTCAGATGTGCGGCGACACCGACCGGACCGGAACCGGGGCCTCCGCCNCCGTGAGGCGTGGAGAAAGTCTTGTGAAGGTTGATATGCATTATGTC
>NZ_CAJMXD010000231.1:0-4836 GCF_905219685.1 Barnesiella sp. CU968 | reverse complement strand
CAGCACAAATAGCAAATTGCCATCCAACTCTTGACCTCGAATTTGATTAACACTTTTTAAGAGACACTAGTGTAAATGTATTAAATAAAAAATACCGGCCGACGTTCACACGCAAGCCGGTATAAGAACAATTGTTTTCAATGTAATTTCTTAATCCTGATTGCTGCCCCTCCTCCTGCTGCGAGAGGCTGCTTAAGCCTGGTTTTATTGTCCACTTTCACTTTACGGATGCGATACGCCTGTGGATTATCCTTCCAATGCGCACCAGGGGCATCTTCATAGATTGTCGCTTCATATTTTTTCCCTTTCGGCAAGAAGCTCATGTCTATTACTGCCGTTCGAGGAGACTCATCGGTTATTGCACCCACATACCAGTCGTCAGATTCCTTGTCACGTCGGGCTACGGTGATATACCTGTTAGGCTCCGCTTCAATATATCTCGAATCAGCCCAATCAACCGGCACATCCTTTATAAACTGGAACGCATCAGGAAAGCGTTCATAATTTTCCGGCAGGTCACATGCCATCTGCAAGGGAGAAGGCATAGTAAGGTATAACGCGAGCTGACGGGCTAACGTGGTTCCTGCCTGATCGTTTTTACCTTCGTCATAACAACTTAGACGGGTCTCGAAAAGTCCGGGGGTATAGTCCATCGGTCCCCCTTTCAGCCTTGTGAAGGGAAGGATGCAGGTGTGTGACGGCGGATTACCGCCCATAGACTCAAACTCGCCGCCACGCGCCGATTCCTGAGCAAGCCAGTTGGGATAAGTACGACAGAGTCCGGTGGGACGCGGCGCCTCATGACTGTCGACCATTATCTCATAATCTGCGGCACGCTCTATGACATGGCGCACATGGTCAACCATCCATTGCGATCCGTGATGTTCCGAACGCGGAATGATCGCACCTACATAACCGGTCTTGACCGCATCATAATTGTTATCTTTCATAAACTTGAAAGCGCGATCAAGCTGAAGTTCATAATCGGCGGCGTTTGCTGCCGTCTCATGATGCATGATAAGCTTCACCCCTTTGGCAGCGGCATAATCACGCAATGAATCCACATCAAAGTCGGGATAAGGCTTGTCGAAAAGGAATTGCCGGTTCTTGCGATATGAAGCCCAGTCTTCCCAACCTTCATTCCAGCCTTCCACGAGAACGCCGTCAATTCCGTTCCTTGCCGCAAAATCTATATACCTCATCACATTCGCTGTATTCGCCGGATGCCTGCCATTGGATTTAAGGGAGGCATAGTCTGTCACTCCCGGTTTGGCAAGGTATTCATCAGAATATGCCCATGTCTTCTTCTTTCCCGTAAACATCTCCCACCACACGCCAATGAATTTCATGGGTTTGATCCAGGAGGTGTCTTCGATCTTACAAGGCTCGTTAAGGTTTAGTACAAGTTGAGAAGCGAGTATGTCTCGGGCGTCGTCACTTACAATAAGTGTGCGCCACGGAGATTCGAAAGGGAGATGAAGATATGCCCGCACCCCAAGTTTATCGGGAACAAGGTGAGTCTTCATCGCATGCCGGTCCGTATCAACATCAAGAAGCATCGCAGGATATCCCTTAAGTGCCGCTTCATGGATGTTCACATACACCGGAGCCCCTGTTTTTATCAGCATCGGAGTCTGAATGGTATTTCCGCCGGTGCGCTGAGCCTCTGAATGTCGCCTATAACGGCCTAAAGCATCCGGAAGTCCGGAAAACGAAGTCTCTGACCATAAGTATTCATCCGTGTCATAATCTCCCGGAATGCAGAAGAGGGTGTGATCTCCGGTGAAATTAAACTCAGTCTTCTCATCGCGCACTGTCAGGTAGTTGCTACTACCCCTCTGTGCCGGAAATTCATAGCGGAATCCAAGACCGTCATCAAAAAGACGGAAACGGACTGTCATTTCGCGATCAGGCTTCTCGGCTTTCAAAATTACGGCAAGTTCACGGAAATTATCGCGTACGGTTTCATATTCCCCCCATATCGGCTTCCATGTCCTGTCTACAGAGAGGGTGTCCGTTCCAGCAATCTTGAAACCATGTGTAAAGTCTGCTTCATCAGACACAAGACCGAGCCTACTCTCTTTCACGAGTGAAGACCCTTTGTAATCAAGGGAATAACAAAGACTGCCATCTGCATCAATATCAACATTCAGAAGCAATTCTCCGGAAGGAGAAGTTATGCGGGAAACGGCAGAAACACCTAAAGCCGAAACCAGCATCATCATAAATATCAATTTTCTCATAATGAAGCGGCTAACGATTATTGAGTATCACCAAGATAAATTTTATACCCATAGGCTGGAATATCCGTCATGACGGGAAGTGACGTTTCCTCCCCGGAAATCAGTTCCGAGACTTGCATGCCTGTAAACGATATCGGAGTTTTTACAGATATCGCCTTGGCTGAAGGATTAACCATTACGAGCAACGTCTTGCCTCCATTCTCCCTGCTGAACACCACGGCTTCATTTTGAGCATAATTCTTAAGTTCGCCCCCTCTTGCCTCTGCCGACACTTTGAAAGCATTGTTTATAGCTTTATATGTGGCTGTCAGTTCCGGTGAAAAATCCAGTTTGCGATGATTGAAGAAAGAGAGTTTCCCTTTAAGCCCTTCAACATCCATGGAAGAATAAATCATGGGAGTGGAATTGGACATTGCCGCCAAAACGTATGCTGCAGGAACCCCTTCCGGTGCACCAAACATCCTGTCAACCTCATTTTCAGCAGCCACGTCATGATTGAAAGCATAACGCAAAATAGTTTTACCTGACGGAATTTTTGCATTGCTTCCGGTCACATAATCATGGAATGCTGCCGGTTTTCCACCATTGAAGAGAGTTTTCATCGCGGGAGCGAAATTCCAGTCGTAAACCATATCAAAACCGTCTGCATAGAAATCCGTTCGGGATGATTCAGCAAGCATAATGACATCGGGATCTTCGGCACGCAATTCCGTAATGGCTTCTTTCCAGAAAGAATGAGGCACTCCCTCCGCATAATCACACCTGAAGCCGTCGATATCAGCCTGCTCAATCCAGAATTTCATTGCCTCTTTCATTCCCGTGCGCGTAGATTCTACGGAATAATCAAGTTGAGCCACATCTCCCCATGACGGGGTGGCAGCAATATTTCCATTCGCATCTTTGGCGTAACGTTCCGGATTCGTGATTGTCCATGTATTATCCCATGATGTGTGGTTTGCGACCCAGTCAAGGATTACGTCCAGACCTTTGCCGTGAGCTACAGAAACAAGTTCCTTAAGGTCTTCCATTGTTCCGAGAGATGCAGCCACGCTCTTGTAATCCTTTACACAATATGGAGATCCGATGCTGTTCTTGACACCGATCTCATATATCGGCATCAACCATATTACATCACAACCCATATCCGCAATTCTCGAAATATCGTCTGTTACCGCTTTCAGGCAATCGCTTTCACCATAAAACCTCGGATTAACCTGATATATTACCATAGATGCCGCCTTATCTCCCGACGGTTTATCGGGGATAACCGGGCCGGCAGGCTCATTGCTGTCGCCGCAAGCTACGGCGGCGACAGCAAGAGATGCCAAAAAGATTTTTTTACCTGTCTTTGTCGTGTCCATCATCTATTATTTGTTAATCAGTTCAGCAGATTCGGGATTCGCCCTTATATAATAATCCTTGTCCAACGTAATCTGCAAGGCATCATACTGGATTCCGGCATTGTCTGTAAAAATAAGGTTCTCCACTTCTCCGGCACCTTCCACGGGGAACACGAGATATTCCACACCATCTATTGTTTTTGTTGAAGAAGCTGTTGCACCGGGCCATCCCCCGAACGCTTCCTTATCACCATAAGCATAGACATGAAATTCGTTCCAGCCTGTGTTGTTTTCTATATAAAGATTATAGGAAACCGGTTTTTCAGGTTCGGTTGCTCCGGGTGAATAATCGGATGGATCTATCTCCTTGGCAGAAGTTGCAGTCAATTCCACATATACATCGCGGTCGAGTGTGAACACCACGACATCATCCACCTGCTTGCCATTTCCATTATTGAGGATCAGATGCTCTGTGAGCCCTTTGTCGCAATTATCCTTTCCGAAATCAAAATACGTGTAAGTAACGCCATTGATAACCTGTGTTCCGGTAGGCGACATTCCAGGCCAGGCGCCGTTAAGGTCGTTGACATCTCCCCACATGTAGAGATACAGCTCTTCCCATCCGGACTGGTCTGAAACATAGAGTGTATAACCGTCATGAGGAATATTGGAAGATGGATCGTAAGGCACCACTCCGTCTGCAGTCAGCTCAAGATAATAATCCTGATCAAGAGTCACGTTGTAATCGCCAAGCTGGGAGCCGTTATTATTGTTGTTGAAGATCAAATTGATATTGAGACCTTCGTTTGCTTCTCCCGTATCGAAATACTTATATTTCACACCATCGATGGTGGTCTCACCAGTGGGCTGTATACCCGGCCATCCGCCGAATACTTCCGCATCACCCCAGGCATAAAGCGACAACTGCTCGTAACCGGAATTGTCAACCACGTATATGACATATCCGTCATGATCTATCTCCCCGGGGTTCTCAGGCTCTTTAAAATAATCCGCCCAACGATACACGATCACGTTCGTCCTCTGTCCGAGAGCCGGAGATTCGGTATGCGCCACGGGTTGATTGTCGAGAGAACGCTCCTCCCCCTGTTCTACGGAATAGAATGTATAGCCGTCGGCAAGCGTCTTTCCTTCGGCAAAATCTTCGGGGTTGAGGTAAATACCCCACTTTGCATCTGTGTCATGCGCCTTCTCAAGCTCCCAGCGGGGATCTCCCACCGCAACATCCTTGCCAC
>NZ_CAJMXD010000230.1:0-4860 GCF_905219685.1 Barnesiella sp. CU968 | reverse complement strand
TGGTATTTGTCAACAGGCAGCTGGGCACGTCAAAAATGAATTCTTCAATCTTTGGAGAAGCCGTATTTGGAGTGATACAACTGAAACTCGGCAGCATATTCAAAAGCAAAAGCTTCCGCTGATACGGAAGCTTTTGCTTTTTATACCATTATGATTATATACTATGATTATGAATTTGCCGAGCGGATATCTAATCCCTGTAATACTGCTGAAGATAGCATCTTGCAATGAAATCATGATTCCTCTCCACGAGAGAGTTATCGTCGGTTCCCGGAAATACCGCATCAGGCAGCCAATGGTGTTCAAACGCGAATTTCACAAGATCCGCAGGACATCTCCCTCTGACAGTCAGAAAATCAAATGCGTTTCTCCTCGCATAGCCGCGGTCATATAAAGGATTGTCCGGATCAGCTATGCATCTCGCGGCATTACGGGCAACAAGCATTCCTCGCCGGGGATTCACAAGAACAACAAAATCACAATCATTTTTCAATACCGGAAGGTGTTCCTGATTTTTATCCCAGTCCATGTTGTCGATAAAGAACCGGTTCATCTCTTCATAGTCTTTGAAGTACTGAATCCGCTTGCCTCCTGTAGCTGCGATAAATTTCTCATAATAGGGATGAACACCCTTGTCTGACACTCTTTCAGACGGAAGTTTTCCCTCCAGAATAAGCTGGAGCCACTCGGGTATAAAAAAAGCGAGCGGACCTGTCGGGTCTTCCATCATCGATCTCTCCATGCGATTGTGGAGCTTTGTCACATCATCGCTTTGCATCAGTTCCGGATCTGACATTATCTCAGTCAATGTAAGCCCGAATGCCGGAGTCATAAGATAACAATGCAGAAAAAGCCATGATCCGAAATGATATATGGCTTCCTTGTCCTCGGGGTCATTCAATTCCAGTCCTCTCGCGAGATTGTACCCTTCCGGTTCAGGAGCCTCCTCATATATCGATTCAAGGTAGTCGAACGCACATGAGGCGAGTTCCATTATTTTTTCGTCATGAGGATAAATCTGCCGTTTCTCCTCGCAAGACATTGCTATTACATACCACGTCAGGAATCTGACATCCTCGGCATTCAGTTCATAATCGACATATTCGTCAGTGTCGTCTTGAAACGGAACCGAATATCCATACATACGTCTGTTGGCATCTACAAACGAACGCCAGATGCCCGCATCGGCTATGATATCCTGAAAATAACCAGACAGACACATCGCAAAACGTTTGCCTGTGCCTTCCGGCAACTCCTGCCCTATAACTGAATCATTATATTTTTCAAGCAGACAGCTGGCAACATCAAAATAAAACCTGTCAGTCGGCGACTGTCGGGGGAAGTCCGGTTGCCTGAACATAAAATCCCTTATATCCAGCGTTTCCATTCCTTTCATTTAAAAATGGATATGACATCGGAAACCGTCATCTTTTCCTGGGTGCCGGAGACCATATTCTTAAGCATGATGGAACCATCTTCAAGTTCGCTTTCTCCGACTATGGCTACAAACGGTATCTTCTCGGCATCGGCAAGCGCCATCTGCTTCTTCAACTTCGCCGTATCAGGATAAAGTTGAGCCGCAATTCCGGCATCACGCAATTCTTTTACATATTTCATAGACTGCAAGGCTTCTGCCTCACCGAAATTCACAAACATCACCTTCACCGATTCCGAAATCTCCTCTGGATACAGGTCCAGCTGATTCATCACATCATAGATTCTGTCTGCTCCAAACGATATGCCGACACCCGACAGTCCGGGCATTCCGAACACACCGGTGAGATTGTCGTAACGTCCGCCTCCTGTTATGCTGCCTATGGCAACATCAAGAGCCTTGACTTCTATTATCGTTCCGGTGTNATAGTTGAGACCGCGCGCAAGCGACAGATCTGCTTCTACCACACACTTGTGACCTAACGCTTCGATTCCGGCAAGAACCNGACGCATCTCATCCACACCNTTGATACCCTCTTCTGAATTTTTCAGAATATCAGCCATCACTGCGAGTTTATCGTCATTGCTGCCATTCATTTCAAGAATCGGACGCAACTTCTCTATGGCTTCTTCCGTCAGACCCTTCTCGCGAAGCTCGGCATTCACATTGTCGATGCCTATTTTGTCAATTTTGTCGATTGCTACGGTTATATCCACAATCTTGTCCGATGCACCGAGCGTCTCGGCTATACCACTTAGTATCTTGCGGTTGTTTACCTTGATTGCTATATTTATCCCAAGATTGGCGAACACAGTATCAATAAGCGACAGCAATTCGATTTCATTATTTAGAGAATCCGAACCTACAACATCTGCGTCACATTGGTAAAACTCACGGTAACGCCCTTTCTGCGGACGGTCAGCCCGCCATACAGGCTGAATCTGAAATCGTTTGAACGGCATCTGAAGGTCATTGCGGTGCTGAACCACAAAACGCGCGAACGGCACAGTAAGGTCATAGCGAAGTCCCTTCTCGCACATTTTGCTGGCAAGATGTGGAACGTTGCGTTCCTCTATTTCCTCATTTGAGATAGACTTCAGGCAATCTCCTGAATTAAGGATTTTAAATAGAAGTTTATCTCCTTCCTCTCCATATTTACCCATCAATGTTGACAGGTTTTCCATGGCAGGGGTCTCAATCTGCTTGTAGCCAAAAAGTTTGAAAGCCTGCTTGATTGTATCGAAGATATAGTTGCGACGCGCCATCTCAATCGGAGAGAAGTCGCGGGTTCCTTTGGGAATGCTGGGTTTCTGAGCCATTTTATCGCGGTTTATTAGCTGTTTGAATATTTACGCGAATTTACAAAAAGTTCTTGACATTTTTAAAACATAAATATTAATTTTGCATAACAATCCGTCAAATTTACGTTTATTGGTTTTCATATATGTATCATATCATATTTTCAGAGAAGATAAGGAATGCCGCGCCAGGACTAAGGGTGCTTGCAATAGAAGCTGCCGTTGAAAATCCTCCTACACCGGATTCACTATGGCTCGACATAGAAAAAGAAAATGAGACAATCAGGAATAACTGCCCGTTAGAGTCGGTCAACAAACGTCCTGCCATCGCTGCAACCCGTGCCGCATATAAAAAATTGGGTAAAGAACCAAACAGATACCGTCCTTCGGCTGAGGCTCTATGCCGACGGGCAGTAAACGGCAAAGGGTTATACCGCCTCACAACCCTTATAGATTTCATAAATCTGCTATCCATGAAAACAGGACACAGCATCGGCGGCTTTGATGCAGACAAGATTGTTGGTGAAGTCCTTACACTTGATTCAGGACATCACGAAGAAGAGTTTCATGCCATCGGACGTGGTCTGCTCAATATTGAAAACTTGCCGGTATACCGGGATGCAATCGGAGGTATCGGAACGCCCACAAGCGATGAAGAGCGCACGAAGCTAACTCCCGAAACCAGTCACCTCCTGATGCTGATAAACGTATACGATAAAACCGAAGACATTGAGGCTTTAAGAAAACTGACCCTCGACCTCTTCCAGACCCACTGCAACCCAAGATCCATCAATACCTCGATTACCTCAATATGATTGTGCGAGAACAAGTCTCACCACAATCAATGAAAACTTGTCTAAACAAAATTAGAATTCAACCGACAGGCGCACATTGAACTGGCGACGGGTCAAGTAGTTCGGGACGGCATATTGTATGCTGTTGACGTCGGTCACCCAATAATAGCTGCTGACATTGCTTATGTCAAGTAAGTTGAAACAGTCAAGACCTAAAACGACGCTGCGAAAATGGCGCCATATGTTATAGGGGCGCACCCCATTTGTCGGTGCACCTACAAGCTGATAGCTGACACCTATGTCCAGTCGTTTGTAGGCGGGAGCGCGAAAATAAGACTCAGCGCGACTCCTGTGGGGTGCGGTCATTGTGAGACCGTCAGCAAAGATGCCTCGCAGACTGAATTTAAGTTTCGGAAATTTAGGGAAATAATCAGTAAAATACAGACTCACCGAATACCGTTGGTCGCTCGGAAGCGGCACTTTCTTTCCATCAAGAGTCTGCTGTGTCTTCATCAGAGAGAAACTGAGCCAGGAATCCGAGCCTTCCACAAACTGACCGAAAAGTTTAAGGTCGAGTCCCGTGACAAACCCTTTGGAATCATTGACTCCTGAATAATTTACTTTCAGATTGTCATATTCATAAGATATCAGGTTCGACATGTTTTTATAATATACCTCCCCGGTGAGTTTGAAGGGACGGTTCATCGCCCGGAATGTATAATCGGTTCCGATAATGAAATGAAGACTTCTCGGTGACTTTATGTCGCTGTTCAGTTCTATCGCATGGTTCCCCTCTGAATCCGTAACGCTCTTTCTGAATTCCTTATAAAACGGAGACTGGTAATAGAGTCCGGCTGCGGCGCGGAAATTGAAGCTGCTGCCCGTTGGCGTCATTGAGAAATTCACGCGGGGAGAGACTAAGAATTCTTTGTTGAAATCCCAATATGATAATCTTACACCTCCGTTAACTGTCATATAGGCTTTGTCGGTATCGATATAATATGCGTCTTCAGCGTAGGCGGAAATTCTATTGGCGGCAAGGTTATGATTGGAAGAAAGGTTATAGACAAGATGCACGCCATCAGGTAATGTCGGCAATGAATATCCTGCCGAATCACGCCATTCCCATTCTTTTGTGCGGTCGCGGAAACTCTCTCGTCTGTAATCCACGCCATATGAGATATGGTTCCCCTTTATGCGCGTCTCTCCTTTTATAAACAACCGGAATACAGAAGCTTTCAATCTGTTGCGCGAATGCTCCATATATTTTCCGACACCGAGTTCACCGCCGATTCCTTCGCTGCCGGATGTGCCTGCCTGATTAAGCCAATAT
>NZ_CAJMXD010000229.1:0-4869 GCF_905219685.1 Barnesiella sp. CU968 | reverse complement strand
TAGCTAACCAGCTAATTGATTGGCTGGCTGATTATCCACCTGACCGATTAGTTATCTAATTCACCAATTATAGGGCTATCTGATTGGCTAATCAATCAGTTGACCATACACTTGGCTGTCCATATAGTTAACCCGATAGTGGGCTGTAGAGCTGATTGGATATATATCCGCAATATCGCTTGACCCGCATCCGGTTCTATATGCCGTCTGGTCATTACTGTCTTGGTCTGATAATTTAACCATAGGATATTCCTACCTATCATCCGCGGATGATATTTTCGATTTCGGCAGTCGCCGGAACTTAGTGGCAAATGTTGCCGACCATTTTCACCCTCAAAAACATTTGAATGAGCGACACCATTGTTGTTGCCTTCTCCAACCAGAAGGGAGGAGTGGGCAAATCTACACTCACGGTGTTACTCGCCAGCTATCTCTACTATGAGAAGGGCATAAAGGTTGCAATCATGGATTGCGACTCGCCCCAGCATAGTCTTGTAGGAGAACGCAACCGCGAGTTAAAGACCGTTAGTGAGACAGAGCATCTTGCACAGATGGCACATGAATTGTTGACCAAAACCGGTCTTCAGCCCTACGCCATTATGAAGATTCCTTTGGAAGAAACCATGTTCCGCATCCGTCAGTATCTCAGCGGAGACAATGACACGCAAGTCCTGTTCCTCGACCTCCCGGGTACGATGAACAATCCCAATGTTCTACAGATAATATCAAACTGCGATTATGTATTCTGTCCGATGGCAGCCTGCAAGTACGATATAGAAAGCACTCTTGGATATTGCCAGTTTATCCATGACCGTCTTATGACGATGGGATATGGCAACCTTAAAGGAGTGAAGATTCTGTGGAACAAAGTTGACGCAAGAGAGCGCACCGACCTCTATAACGCTTACGATGAGTTCATGGAATCAATCGGACTTGAAGCGATGAAGACCACAATACCTGCAAGCGTCCGTTTCAAGAAAGAACTTTCATGCAATCCGAAGCATCAGATTTTCCGAAGCACAGTTTTTCCGCCCTCGTCGGCTATTGTCAAAGGGAGCGGCATTGATGAACTTGCCGAGGAATTTTTGAAACTGACCGGAATCCGTAATGGCTAAGAAAATTGCAAAAGTCCCGCTTGGTGAAGATTTTCTTGCAGGTTACAAACCCGTAACTCCTGATTTTGCGGATATACCTATGGATAATGATGTGGCACCGGAACCCGTGCCAGGGCCCAAAGGAGTTGAGGATGATTTCTCAGAAGAGCCTTCAGAACCATCTGCTCCTAAGATACGACCATTTTCGGATTCATTTGTCGATACCTTTCTAAAAGGTGGGACGGATGAAAAAAAGAACGAGAAGGTATATCTTACACTCGACCATCTTATTTGCCTTAGAGAGATAGTACAGGCTATCAGATCGAAAACGGGCAAAAATATGACGATTGGGAACTATGTGTGGAATATTCTGGAACATCATTTTTCCACCTATCAGAAAGACATAGCAGGTCTCATAGACCAACGCAAACACAAAAGTCTTGACAGATTCAAATGACCGCAAAAAACAATGCGAATCCCGGAGCCGAAATCAAAGTTGACGGCACCAGCTACCCTGACGAGGTAAAACGCTCCTACCGGGAAACTTTTTTGACCCGTCACAATCTCAAGCCCTACAAGTACGTGGGCTGCACCATGTCGCTATGGCAGCGACTCAAGAGGATAGTCACTAACATCGGCGGCGAACGCGCCTCCGTAGGAATGTATGTCCAGAACATAGTGGCTTACCACCTTGAAGACGAGGATGTGAAACCGCTTATCGCTGAACTCTCAGCCGCATCCTGTCTATCGGATACCGACTCCAAAGCAATGGATGGTATCTCGCTGGAAGCCAAGAAGTATCAGGCGAAATACCTGATGGGCGATATGGTCAACCGTAAGGAACGGGAGATTTATATTTCCGGCGAACTCGGAAAACGACTGAAAAGAATCGTGCTGGATATTGACGGCGACAGACCCACAATGGGTTCATACGTCGAGGCAATCCTTATCGAACACCTTGATGCCTGTGCCGATCTCATCAATGAGATGACAAACGATTCAAAACGAAATACTGTATGATATGGCTGTATATCATCGGCACTATCGTGGCACAGGCCATAGTGGTCGTCCTGCTCAACGAGTATCTGAACCGAAGAGGTCAACCCCCTGCGGCAACACCGCAACAAGAGGATACACCTCCCGCTCCATCTCCGTCAATGGTTACGGAGGCAAAAGAATCTGAACATCCGGCCATCAATCCGGCAACTGTCGATGATGCCGTAGGTCTGTCGAATT
The DNA here is from genome assembly GCF_905219685.1 of Barnesiella sp. CU968. Classification (NCBI taxonomy): domain Bacteria; kingdom Pseudomonadati; phylum Bacteroidota; class Bacteroidia; order Bacteroidales; family Barnesiellaceae; genus Barnesiella; species Barnesiella sp. CU968. Next base: position 2,539 of record NZ_CAJMXD010000229.1, on the reverse strand, counting down.
TCTCTATGGCAGACCTCAAGGCGATGATGGAGGATGTAGTGAAACCCATCAGGGACTGCGTGGAAACCCTGATGGACGAGAAAGATGCAGAATTTGATGTGAAGAATGAAGTTCCAGAACCTCCCAAGCGGATGTCTCCCGAAAGAGAGGCACGGGCATGGGAAGACCACCGCGATGAAGAGGCACAGCTCGAAAGAGAGGATAACACTGTCGCTCCTCCCAATCCGCTGGCCTGTGGTGCTGACTTCGATTCTCTGACAAAAGCGTCGGCTATTGTCCAGTCCGACGAGCCACAGCCCATTGGCGCGTTGCAGTTTGCAATGAATGTTTTTAGGACAGTTGACGGTACACAGTTCAGCGGATGTCTCCCCGATGCCCTGCTTGAAAAACTGTATGAGTGCCACCGGAGAGTCGAGATGAACGAGGCTCTCCGCGAGGAGGAAAGCGAAACTGAGACTGCCCCTGCTGAAGCAGTTCCGGCTAAAGAAGCTGAAGTAATGCAGCAGGCAGAGGAAAAGCCGGAGCCTAAGCCCGAACCGGTTATCGAGCCGGAGGTGAAGGAGGCTCCCATACCTCGTTTCAGAATGTCTTTCCTCAACAAAACGTCTCAATCCCAGAATTGACGCATGAAAAAGTTCACAAACATTCTGCGCTCGGCATTTGCCAAGCGCGCAATCTTCGCACTCTTTGCTCTCGCATCTGTCGCCCAGTGTTTCGCCGCCGGCAACGGCATGGCCGGTATCAACGAGGCTACTTCGATGATCTCCAGCTATTTCGACCCAGGGACGAAACTTATCTATGCAATTGGTGCCGTGGTGGGTCTCATCGGTGGTGTCAAGGTCTATGGCAAGTTCTCGTCCGGCGATCCTGACACCAGCAAGACCGCAGCCTCGTGGTTCGGAGCCTGCATCTTCCTCATCGTCGCCGCCACCATTCTCCGCTCATTCTTCCTCTAAATGGCTGAGTTCGCTATCAATAAGGGTATTGGTAGAACGGTAGAATACAAAGGATTGAGGGCGCAATACCTGTTTATCTTCGCCGGAGGTTTGATTGTGGATTTCATTGTGTTCGTCATCATGTATATGTGTGGCGTTGCCCAGTGGTTCTGCATCTCCTTCGGCGCGATAAGTGCCTCAATCCTTGTGTGGCTAACATTCCACCTCAATACCAAATACGGCCGGTACGGTCTGATGAAGCTGACGGCGGTCAAGTATCACCCACGCTACATCATCAACCGTCTGCGCCTTAAAAGATTGATAAATAAAAAATGAGAAATATACTTAAAGCCACAACGCTGGAATCCAAATTGCCTTTGCTGGCGGTGGAGCATGGCTGCATCATATCGAAGGATGCCGACATAACTGTCGCTTTCGAGGTTGCCCTGCCGGAACTTTTCACCGTTACCTCTCANGAGTATGAAGCCATGCATCGAGCATGGTGCAANGCAATCAAGGTGCTTCCGCACTACTCGGTGGTACATAAACAGGACTGGTTCTGTTCGGAGAAATATCAGCCTGAGTTGCAGAAGGATGATTTATCCTTTTTGGACAGAAGCTTTGAGCGTCACTTCAACGAGCGTCCTTATCTCGCCCACAAGTGTTACCTCTTCCTTACCAAGACAACAAAGGAACGGGCGCGTCAGCAGAGCAACTTCTCCACTCTCTGCCGAGGGCGAATCACACCGAAAGAACTCAATCACGAGATGGTTGTCAAGTTTATGGAGTCGGTGGAACAGTTCGAGCGAATCATCAATGATACCGGATATATCAAATTGCGTCGCCTCTCTGACGATGAGCTGATCGGAACAGAGAATACGTCCGGTCTTATCGAGAAGTATATGTCACTGACAATGGACGATGTTACCTGTCTGGAGGACATTGACCTCGATGCAAGTCAGATGCGGATTGGCGACAAGATGCTCTGTCTGCATACGCTGTCCGATACCGATGACCTTCCCGCAAAGGTCAGCACCGATAACCGTTATGAGCGGTTATCAACTGACCGGAGTGACTGCCGCCTCTCGTTTGCCTCTCCCATCGGGTTGCTCTTACCCTGCAACCATATAGTCAACCAGTATGTGCTGATTGACGACCACGATGAGAACTTGGCGAAGTTCGAGAAGACGGCCCGCAACATGAACTCCCTTTCGAGGTATAGCCGAAGCAATGCTATCAACAAGGAATGGATTGACCGCTATCTCAATGAGGCTCATTCATACGGCTTGACCTCCGTCCGCTGCCATATCAACATTATGGCGTGGAGCGACGATTCAGAGGCACTGCGGCGCATCAAGAATGATGTCGGCGGTCAGTTGGCGACTATGGGTTGTATGCCCCGGCACAACACCATCGACTGTCCGACACTGTTCTGGTCAGCAATGCCCGGCAACGAGGCAGATTTTCCCGCTGAGGAAAGTTTTTATACTTTCATCGAACCTGCGGTCTGCTTCTTTACCGCCGAGACCAACTATCGTTCTTCACTATCCCCATTCGGGATAAAGATGGTAGATAGGTTGACCGGGAAACCGATACACCTTGAC
>NZ_CAJMXD010000228.1:0-4870 GCF_905219685.1 Barnesiella sp. CU968 | reverse complement strand
GACCCTCACAAAAATAGCCGCCCAAAATCTGGACGGCTATCTTTTTAGGATATACCTGCTATCGCGGACGGTTGTACCATAACAGTGAATAAGCCGTCTGTCAGCGGAGCACGCACAGGTACGGGAGGCGTTGCCGGTATAGTGTCGGGCAGCATGTCCGAATGCCGCGTCACCGGAGGCACCGTTGCCGGAACCGGTTTCCTGGGTGGTGTCGTTGGCGAGGTTCATGGCGGCATGAACAATTGTTCTGCCGTAGGGACAACGGTTCATATCATGGGAGATAACAGCCCTGCCGGAGGTGTCGCGGGCAATATTCTTGATGCGGACGCGTCAAACCTGTATTTCAGCGGACTTATTACATATGCGAATCTGCAGAACGATAACGGACAGATTATAGGAGGTGTCGTGGGCACGCTTCAGAACGTTGCCTTGCGCAACTCATTCTCGTCTGGCGTTGTGCGCGGTTACAGCTCACAGTCGCAAGTCGGCGGAGTTGTCGGCATTCTGTCAAGCGGAGTTGTCGAGAACTGCTACTCCTCCGGAGTGGTTCACTGCTTCACAAGGATGGGAGGAGGTATAATAGGTCAGATACAGCTCGGATCGTCAAAAATAACTCCTAAGGTTATAAACTGTTATACGTCGGCTTCCGTAGAGGTGGAGACATACCAGTATGACCGTAATAATTGCAATGAAGTGATAGGCAAGATATTGGACGGAACAAATCCTGAACTGACCAATATATATTACGACAGGAAAGTAACCGATTTCCAGTCAACGCGCTTCGGCTCCACCACTGCCGAACTGACTGCAGCGGGCGGTCCCGCCGGTTTTCCTGCCGATGTCTGGACTTTCACGGAAGGAGCATATCCGCGCATCAAGGCTCTGGCAGAGACGGAGGCGGCAAAATTCAGCGCATCTGCCGTGTTGACAGCTTCAGGCGACAGTTTCCGTAAAATCTCAAACAACACGCCGCTTACCGCCCTTGGCAACACGCTTTTCCGTATTTCAAAAGGGCGCAATCTCTATACAGAAGGTTACTATTCAAGAATTGTTGAAAACAAGACCCTTGAAATCGGAACGGAATTTGGCACGGATACTCTTTATGTGGTCAACGGAGATGTGCAGACATATCATTTCCTGAACATTGCCCCCATACCATTCGAGGGGGAAGGCACGGCTGATTCGCCACTGCTCATAAAGACGAAGAACGATCTCATCCTGCTATCCGAGGCTACTACGGCAAAGCGTCAGACATTCGACGGTGTATACTTTGCCATGACAAACGACATAGATCTAGGTCATGACCCGGCATTCGACGGAATATCCGCAGACGCTTCAGCGGGTTCGGCATCGGTAAAATTCCAGGGAGTGTTTGACGGCAGAGGCTATACGATCGACAACATACTTATACCTGACAGGGTTGTGTGGTCAAAAGTGCCGACGGAGACAGAAGTCGGAACGCTCAACACCTCGGAATGCCGCACAATGGGCGGACTTTTCGGACGTTTGGGCGAGAATGGGGTAGTGCGCAATCTTAACATCGGAGCCGGATCCAAGTTTGAAATGTACGGCACCTGCGCCGCTTTTGTGGCATCGCTTGACGGAACGGTGGAAAACTGCCGTAACTATGCCGACGTGACCGGCTATTCATGCTGGGTAGGAGGCATCGCAGGAATGGTGAATAAGGGAGGCAGGATCTCTGACTGCTATAATGCGGGAAACATACGTTCCGGATATGCCAACGTCGGAGGCATAGCGGGCTCTTCCAATGGTATGATAGAGAACTGCGTGAATACAGGCGATATCTCGGCGTCGGCTATCTGCACAAACTATCTCAAGCAGTTGCAGCGGGTAGGCGGTATTGCAGGAGGCAGCAACGGTTCGGCAATAAAAAATTGTGTGAATTACGGCACCGTTTACGCCCAGAATAATAATGCCGGCGGCATCAGTGGTTCTATGGAGGGCACATCGGCAGCAGGATCGGCAAATGATAACATAATCGGCTGCCTGAGTCTCGGCAATGTATATTGCGGCAACAAGGCGACAGTAGGTGCTGTTCTCGGTCTTGCCGGTACGAAGAATGTTGAGAATGTTTATTTCGATGCACAGACTATAGGTATTAAGGCAGGAGCTAACGCTGACGTTGTGAATATGAATGGTGTTGAAACAACGGCACTGACTTCCGGTGAAGCCCTTGAAGGTCTTGTCTCAGATGTATGGGACTACCGTGCCGGTATATATCCCGCGCTGAAAACATTCGCAGACGAGACTAAGGTGGATGCTGCACGTAAAGTCATCGCCAAAGCTGTGTCGGGAGAGATCTTCAGCGAACTCGCAAGCAATGTGGAACTTAATGGAAACGCAGCATGGTCACTCTCTGACGGAAGCGCGTTCAAGATTGAGAATGGGGTATTGATAGTCCCGCAGAACGTAACGGAGATAGTGGCGGATACGCTAATAGCCGTTAACGCGGCAAATGTGCGTCGTCCGATTTTTATCCGTGTGCTTCCCGCGATGCCTCTCAACGGAGAGGGTACAGCCGATAATCCATATCTTCTCAATAATACGGGGGACTGGAACGCTCTTGCAACACACATGAACAAGACAGGTAGGGACCTGATCGGTCAGACTGTAAGGATAACTGCGGACCTTGACTTTTCAGGCATTACTCCCGTACGCATAGGTGGCGATGGAGTGACCGTGATGAGCGGAACGCTCGATGGTGCTAACCACACGATAAAAGTTGTTGACTTAAGCTCGATTGCCAATTCGGCGAGTGGAATGTTCGGAACCGTCGGTGCCGATGCGACAATCAAGAACCTTAAGATTGAGGGAACGTTAAACGCTACGCATACATATGCCTGTCCTGTTGTTGATAAACTTTACGGAACACTGGAGAACGTTGTTTCGAATGTTTCGGTGACAACAAATAAGGCGAATGTATCCGGAGTCGTAGGCAATGCTTATGCAGGCGCAGTGCTTAATGGCGTGGTGTTCGGTGGCTCGATAAAGAGCAATATGGCATCGATCGGTGGTCTTGTTGCCACAGGTGCAGCCGGAGTGACATATAAGGATTGCGAGTTCAAGGGCAAGATAGAGCAGACGGCATCATATTCCAAAGCAACGGCAGTCACTATAGGTGGTTTTGTTTCAAGTTCAGGTGCCGCAATTTTTGAGAATTGCAAAAGCAATGGAGAAATAATCGTTGCCACACCCGAGTGGGCTCACACTGTAGCCGGATTCATCGGAAACGCTCTTGGCACTAAGGGCAATGGCGTTTATTCCTTCGTATCTTGTACCAACAGCACTCCGGTCAGCGCAGCTGGTAAGGTTGCAGGGTACATTGCCGGCACTCCGGCAACATCTTCGGCATCAGCCAACGCTCAATATATAATGACTGATTGCCTTAACAATGGTGACATTTCTGCAGAATCGACCAAATCTCTCGGCACGGGTTATCCAACGGCTGGATTTGTAACATCCTATACGCCGGGGTCTTCGTTCACACGCTGCACCAATACAGGTACGATCATATCCAATTTCAATGTCTATGCCGGCGGAATAGCGGGACAGGTAATCGGTACTCCGGGATCTGCTTCTACTCCTGACGAGGCATCGTTTATCGATTGTGTCAACGAAGGAACGATCATTGCCGATGGCAACCAGGGCGGTGGCATCACCGGCTCCGCATCGGGAAAGGTGATATTCAGGAATTGCCGGAATGTCGGTGATATCGAGGGTAACCGTATGGTAGCGGGCATTACTTCGCAATTTGCAGGTAATGGTCCACAGATGATAAACTGTTACAATACGGGTAACATTACAGGAAAGACAGATCGTGCAGGCGGGTTGATCGCATGGGGATCGCCTATAGACGGTCTTGTCGAGGGGTGCTGGAACACAGGTAGCGTTTCATCGCTCAGTAATGTGCAGTCTACTGTGACAAAGGATGAGCCTTCATTTGAGATAGGCGGTCTGGCGGCGCATTCGGGCGCAACATTCAGAAACTGCTACAACGCGGGTTCCGTGAAGGGGCTTGCCCGTGTGGCAGGTCTTGTGGCAACTCCCGAAAAGGGGAAGACTCAGTTTGTCAATTGTTATAATTCCGGCAAGATCGAAGCTCCTGCTGACTCTTGCGGCTCAATAGTGGGTGTGTCTTTTACAAACGGAAAACAATGGACGGCAGACAACAAGATGGAGAATACCTTCTATCTTGACATCAACAATAGTGTCAATGACGAGGCGTTTGAGGCGCGCAAGATAACTGCAAAGGAACTTGCCGCTCTTGATCTCGGTGAAGGTTTCTTTTCGACGGATGACTATACATATCCGGTAGTGAAAGATGCCGCTGGAAATGAAGTCGCATTGTTCCATGCTGCAGGTTTGATTCTTGCCGATGGTGACACGCAATCAAGTGTGACAAAGGATTTCAATGTAGGTGGCGTAGGAACCGTGAAATGGTCAAGCGATTGCAAGGATCTCGTGTTTGATGGAAACAAGGCTTGCTTCGCAGCAACTGTCATAGGCAAGATTCTCGTGACTGCTACGGCAGGTGACCTGTCAAAGACATATGAACTGGCAGTGAACCATACATCGGGAATCGGTTCTATTGAAAATGATCGGGAAAATGTTATTGGCCGCAGATTCTTCAATACGGAAGGAATTGAGGTGCCTGAGCCTGAAACGGCTGATGGCAGGATCTATATTGTGCTGGAGGAACTTTCCGATGGCTCGACACGTGTGGTAAAGGTTGTTAACGACAGATAGACTGGCGCATAATACTAAAAAGTGAAGAGGATGTGTCATAATAGCCCGTCTGGGTCGTTGGCTGAATGATTCGGCTTCGGTCATTGACGAAAGTCAACTCCCT
>NZ_CAJMXD010000227.1:0-4878 GCF_905219685.1 Barnesiella sp. CU968 | reverse complement strand
TACAAAAAGTAAGCCCAACTTCTGCCGTTNAGGAAGTTGGACTCGCCTTTTTATGGTTTAGCGGACAGTAATAATTATATATATGCTCTGCATTGGGGGTATGGATATTCCGATGCTGACAAATACGCACCGACCATCTACAAGATAGACTGGAACGGCAAAGTAATTGACAGGTATTTCAACGTACCATATCCACTTTATCGCATCGCTGCCCTTGACGATACCCGGCTCATAGGTTGGAATGGTAAGGAATTTGTCTTAATTCCTATGTTATCGGATTAACCGAATCTCATTAAAATATTGAGGGCTGGCTGGAGACGAATAAGGTACATAAATAGACAGATACAACAATAGACAGATACAACGGGACACAGAAATGGTAAGAGGATAGTTTTATTGTTCAACGACTCAGTGATAATGGCACCTTATGGAGGCAGCAAAAGACGAGGTGGCAAAACTGCCACCCGGCGCAGTGATTGTCAAGGCGATGAAATCTACAACCGCGACACTTGGTTCCGGTGTCTGACCTTCCTGAAATCGCACTTCTGCGACAAGGCTGTCAAGCAGATTCTTGAACTCGCCGATGGCACTCCATGCACGGAAATAGTAATATACGGTCTGCCATGCCTGAAAGTCATGAGGTAGATTACGCCATTGACAGCCGGTCTTGTCCACGTATAGAATGGCATCAAAGACAAGGAAAAAATCATATTTGCATGTCCTTGTCGCTTCTTCTTTGCCATATACAAAATTAACAATTTATCAATCTCAGATTTCATAGCAGTCGGCACCAAAATAAGACTTCCGAAAACAGTATGCCACAGGATAATAGAAGAGGTGGCCGACAACTGCGGCAAACTGCTCAGGTACAAACTCAAATAGACATGATATTATTATGTTTTTCGTAAAAAGAAAATCTCAAATAACCTAAAAGATTATCTGAGATTTAATGAAGTGTCCAGGATGAGACTCGAACTCACACGACCAAACGGTCACTACCCCCTCAAAGTAGCGCGTCTACCAATTCCGCCACCTAGACAAACGTTTGTGTTTAGTTGGAGCGAAAAACGGGACTCGAACCCGCGACCCCGACCTTGGCAAGGTCGTGCTCTACCAACTGAGCTATTTTCGCATTTTTTCTGTTGGTGCAACCCGTTTCAAACGTTGTTTTCCCGAATTGCGATGCAAAGTTACAACTTATTTTTGAACTGTGCAAATTTTTGATGAAAAAATCTTAAAAAATTTACTATTTATTTTCCCAGATCCATCCCTCCGGATAGCTTGATCTGAACTTTTCAGAGTTTAATTCTTTGACTAATTCGGACTTATCGTCTGATGCCATTGCTGCGACTCTGAAAAGCGTTTTTGAAGGCACTGAAATCAGATTACATGAATCGTGTTTGCGACTTCTTATAAAGTTGTCTGCTTCGGATTCCGAACGGAATGTGCCGACTATTAGAAAAAAACTTTTTTCTCTAACGCGTGACACGGAGTCACCTATTATATCGGATTCAGACTGATTATCGGATTCTGAGACTGCATGCTCATCATCCTTATTCTGTCTGAGAATTTCAGATTCAATTTTCTCGCTTGATGCCGTGTCCAATATCTCAGTCATCGGTAGAACAGACGCACGGTCTTCAGCCGTTCGCCGGGAGGAGGGGAGAACGGACATGATTGCAACTATCAAGACAACCATAAGCGATGCTGCCATTTTTGCGATTGTCTTGTTGACCGGTATGTAATAGTTCTTTTCCGGATTGAAGCCGTGTATTCTATCTTTGGAATTTTTTGATGATTCATTTTTACCTTCAGTTGCCGCAATAGTTGCCGCAACAGAAATCAATCCCATTTCTCTACCCATCTGATCAGGAGTCGTGATAGGAGAGAACTGAAGAGTATTCTCTTCTCCAAGAAATATTGTTCCAAGTCTTCCCAATGACACCTCTCCCTCTTCTTCAAGAAGTGATTTCATGCGACGGATGTCTGAATTAAGCAGTATCCGCGCTTCGTGAAACGGTAGTGAACATTTCCGGGAATAGGAGTTGGCGAGCAGACCATCGTCATGGTTGACAGCCTTGTTAAATCTCACTTCTCTTTTCATCGGGTACCATCGACTTTCCGAGGCATCATATCTCGCAGCCTTACGGGCGTTTATAAACGCGCCGAATCCCGGCACGATAACGCAATCATGACGCAACAAAAGATACTCAATATGTAAGGCTAATTGTTCCAACGAGGTAAGGGTTTTTGATTTGACAGGAATCATTATACACAAAGAAGAGGAGTCTCGCTCCTCTTCTGCAAAGTTAATAAAAAAGCCCCAAACAAAGGGGCTTTTTTAGGAATTTATTTTTTTAATTTTGGAAAATATTGCTCAACCAGATGTGGGTCAGCGCCATAGTCAATCGCAATTTTTTTATCTATTTCGGCTGCGTCATTTTCAAAGTTTCTTTTGTGAATTATTCCTCTTGCCAGATAAAGGTTTCCACTGCGAGGATAGCGTTTCAAGGCTGTAAGCAGAAGCTCTTTTGCTTTTGGAATCTTGTCTGATTCAATGTTGACAAGCACAAGATAAAACCAGGTATCTTCATCCTGCTCCAGATCAAGTGATTGTTTAAGAAGTTTCGCTGCGGTGTCCGCATCTCCCCTTAAAGCGGCAAGTTTGCCTAACCCTGAATATGCCGCAGCATTTGTTGGGAAATGTCTTTGCAAGGAAGAAAAATCCCTGTCCGCATCGTTATACCTGCCTTTGCCAAGATTCAGACTGCCTCTAATCCGCAGAGGCCATTCCTGGACTGAGTCAAGAGAAAGAGAGCAATCGATGTCGGCAAGAGCTTTCTCGGCTTCGCCCATCTGCAGGTATGTATATGCGCGGTTATTGAGAATCAATTCCTTTCTTGGTGCTGACGCAAGGGCTATTTCAAATGCTTCGAGTGCACCTTCGTAATTCTGCTGACGTGTTCTGATGTCACCGAGATTAGACCAGAGGAGATAGTTGAGCTTGTTGGCAGGTTTCAGTCTGAGAGCAGCTATAGTCATTCGTTCTGCCGCTTCCCAGTTCTCACGTTTAATATAGTTGTCAGCCGAATCGACATATTGAATATAGGTCTGCGCCATTCCTGAAAGAACGGCGCAGATCGTTACAAAAGACAATGTCAGAAATTTTTTCATTTAGATGAATCTTCGTAAAAACGTTTTTTTCCATTGTCAAGAAACTTGACATAGCCCGGAATGTCTTCCTTATATACGAAAGCCGGTGCAAGCGGTTTTGCCTGTTTGTCGACAATTACATGGTATGGTTGTGCGTTAGCTCCGAATTTAGTGCGCTGCAGGTAGCTCCATTTGTCGCCATATGTGCGGAGCGTGCGTTCTTTGCCATCTTTTTCTTTTACAACTATTGGTTCCGGCAGCGGATTTTTATCGTCAACCATCAGGGTCACAAGGATGTAGTCATTGTCAATCTTGGATTTTACAGCAGGATCTGTCCATACCGCTGCTTCCATTTTGCGGCAATTCACACATCCATATCCTGAGAAGTCAAGTAAAACCGGTTTGTCAAGTTTCCCGGCAAGCCTCATTCCTTCATCGAAATCATCGACTTGCGCATGGACACTTCCTTCATAAAGGTTGAAGTCCTGGGTTGAAACCGGAGGTGCGAACGCACTTATGCTTTTGAGCGGCGCACCCCAAAGACCGGGAAGCATGTACACCGCGAATGCGAGTGAAACGCAGGCAAGCATGAAACGTGTTACTCCGATTCTCTCTGTTTTTGAATCGTGAGGGAATGTGATTTTTCCAAGCAGGTATACTCCAAGCAGTGCGAATATTACAATCCAAAGGGATATGAACACCTCTCTGTCAAGTATTCTCCAGCCGTAGGCAAGGTCAGCAACCGACAGGAACTTCAATGCCAGAGCAAGCTCAAGGAAGCCGAGCACAACTTTCACCGTGTTCATCCATCCGCCACTTTTCGGCATGGATTTAAGCATTGTCGGGAACATCGCGAAAAGAGAGAAGGGGAGGGCGAGTGCAAGTGCGAAGCCGAACATCCCTATTGCCGGAGAAACGAAGTTGGAAGTTGCCGCCGCCTCAACGAGCAATGTACCTATAATAGGACCTGTGCATGAAAAGGAGACAAGAGCAAGAGTGAATGCCATGAAAAAAATAGAAAGATATCCTGTCGTACTGTCTACTTTAGAATCAATCTTATTTGACCAAGAAGCGGGCAGTGTCAGTTCGAATCCTCCCATGAATGATACAGCAAACACAACAAGAAGAATGAAGAACGCAATGTTGAAGCCTGCGCTTGTTGCAAGTTCATTGAGTGCTGAAGCACCGAATATTATTGTCACAAGCAGTCCGAGCAAAACGTATATGACTATGATGGAAATTCCGTAAGTCGTGGCAGCTCCGATTGCTTTGCTTCTGCTTTTGTTCTGTTTAAGGAAGAAGCTTACAGTCATGGGAATCAGCGGCCATACGCAGGGGGTTACAAGTGCAATTAGACCTCCGATGAAACCGGCTATGAATATATACCATAAACTTCTTGTCTGTTGCTCGGGTGCTTCCTCAAACATTTTCATCTTAGCTTCTACATTTGCCCACCAGTCATCAGCCTTAATGTCTGACATGTTTGGTTCCGGGGTCATAAACGGTTCAGCCGTCTGTAATGAGTCGGTGAGAGTCACAAGTTGCTCTGATTTGTTTTCTGCCGACTCCTCTTCAGTCCCGGAATCGTTTTTTGTTTTATCGTCAGTATCTGACTTTTCCAGGATTGCTGTTCCGATAAATTTATGCGAGTCTCCTACCTGAAAACATCCATGATCATCGCAGACTTGTCCCTTTGCCTCGACTGCAACGGAGAAAGATTCTGCA
>NZ_CAJMXD010000226.1:0-4879 GCF_905219685.1 Barnesiella sp. CU968 | reverse complement strand
GATTATCGACCCGGAGGAAGACTTCCCAACAGACCTGGTTCAAACTGGGCTTCCAATACCCGTCCCGGCGGAAATATCGGTCATCGTCCTGTTGGTCGTCCCGGTGGATCGAGAGTACCGCAATATGGGAATAATAATGCTTCAGACAGAAATATTTTCGGCGGCAGCTCGAACAACCACCATCGGTCATATGGCACACAGAACTCAAACGGAAGCTACCGTGTGAACTCAAACAGTTCAAATCGGCAGACTAACCGGAGAGGATATACCGTAAACAACAACGGTCACCGCACATATAATTCCAATTCGGGCAATTCGAATTCCAATAACCGCCGAACCTATAACAATTCGAATACCAATACAAACCGTAACAGTTATTACAATAATAACAGTTATAACTCGAACCGCAACAGCTACAATAGCGGAGGAAGTTTCAATTCCGGACGAGGATCAGGCGGATTCGGAGGCGGACACCGTAGCGGAGGTGGAGGCGGAAGTCGCGGACGCCACAGATAAACCTTTTGATTGCAGCGGCAAATTTCATTTGTCGCTGCAATCATTTTATCAACAAATACGTTATATTTATATAAATGCTTTGTGGTCTGATGAAATAGACTCTGAAACTTGTTAATTTTAACCGTTTATTAACGAATTGGATTTAAACAGTTTCTTAGAGTATGTTTAGTTTTAAATTATGTTAGCATAAAGATGTATTTTTTAGGGATTTCAGCAAGTTGAGAAAGGAGCAATCTCTGAATTGCGACTGCCGAAACTTGTCTGAAAGCACCAAAAAGACACTTTATGATGACTTAAAGAATTTCCAAAAGTCATTTTAGTTTAAATTCGTGTTAAAACTAAACATACTCTTAGACAATACAGTTTTAAGAAAACCAAAACTCATAATTATGAGAAAGCTATACTTCGTTTTATCCATGGGCTGCCTTGCAACCGGTGCTTTTGCACAAAGCGCGATAGATGCATATCGTTTTTCGCAGCCAGATTTGAGAGGGACTGCCCGTTTTATGGGAATGGGCGGTGCTTTCGGTGCTCTTGGCGGTGACCTCTCCACCTTGTCGCAGAATCCAGACGGTATCGGCGTTTACCGCAGTAACGAACTCGGTTTCACTCTTGACCTTGATGTTCAGAAATCCACTTCCGATGCAAGGGGGTTGAAGACATCCGACAACCAGACCAAATTTTATCTCGACAATATCGGCGGTGTGGCAACTATCAGATTAGGTAGCAGTGTCATACCTAATCTGAATTTTGGATTCACATATAACAAGGCTGTCTCTTTCAACCGTCGTTACAAAGGATCGATAGATAAGTTGCAGACATCGATGTCGAATTATATAGCCGGCATTGCCAACAATCAGGAACTTACAGTCCCTGATGTCGAAACTACTGACACTTATGACCCGTATAATCCTAATGACGGCGGCATTCAGGCTCCATGGCTTGCAATACTGGGTTATGATTCATATTTGATCAATCCCAAGGGAAATCCCAATAATCCATCCTGGATGGGTCAGTTCGGTGATAGAACATCAGGCAAAGCGAATTTTGATGTGACTGAGAGAGGAAGCGTTGATGAGTACAACATTGCATTCGGCGGAAATATATCTAACGTGGTGTACTGGGGAATGAACTTCGATATAATCAATTTTGATTATAGACTTGATGCAGGATACGGAGAGGATCTGACGGGTGCTTATGTATACAATCCGACAACAGATATTGTCGCTCCTACTGATTCCAGATGGCGCATGCGGAATGCGTACCGGGCGAATGGCACAGGCTTTAATTATCAGCTGGGAGTCATTGTGAAACCTATACAGGAACTACGTTTGGGTCTTGCCTTTCATACCCCTACCTGGTACAATCTGACAGAGACTTATTCCGCAGGAACATCCATGCAGTATTATGGACAGAATCTCAGCGCGTCAACTAACGATGGCTATCCCGGTAGTCAGGATTATAACTTCAATTCTCCATGGAAAGTTATTGCGAGCGTAGCCGGAGTGATAGGATCCAAATTCATCATCTCTGCCGACTATGAGTGGAATGGCTATAAAACCATGAAATTCTCCGAAGCCAACAATTATTATGGAGGTGGCGGATACTGGGATGATCCTTGGGATTACGATTATTATTCCGTGACACCTGCTGCCCTCAACAATGATCCTTACGCTTATGAGAATGAAGACATCAAGAATGTTTATCGCCATACCGACACATTCCGCATTGGTGCGGAATACAGGGTAACGCCCTCTTTCAGTGTCCGTGCCGGTTACAGTCATGTTTCGTCACCGGTAGAGTCAAAGGCAAAAAACAATGATATGACAATCTTTACTGTCGGCACTATCCCGAATTATAGATTTGACAATGATACAAACTACATCACTTGCGGTCTCGGATACCGTCACAAGGGATTCTATATAGATCTTGCCTATGTCTATAAACAGATGACTTCCGAGTATCATGCGTTCACTCCCGATCCGAAAAGCAGTTATCAGAGTCCTTCTGCAAAACTCACATTCAACAATTCCCGTATTGTGCTTTCAACAGGACTTAAATTCTGAGCGAACCCTTATTATAAAAAACGCGCCTGATGAGACATACATCAGGCGCGTTTCTATAATAATAACAAATTAGAAACTGCTTAAAATTTCAGATAGAAATCTTTACATAAAGACACATATTCATCTGAATATGTTCCGTCTGTATTTTCTATGGCAAGGTATTCGACAGTCTCCGGTAACGGTAGTTTGCTGAATTCCATAAACACCCGCTTGGGAGGTAGCCCTGTTCTTCCAGCCATTATCAGAGAACGCACTGTAAACAATCCGTAATTTTCTGCATCGGTTTTTAATTCCTCAATCTGGTCAAAAGGAACCACCATCCCTATTCTGCCGGCAGCCGACAGTATTGTTCTCCCCTTTTCAAGAATAACATGGGGTGAGAGAGTTCCTTGATGACGTGCTTTCAACCTAATGGATTCCGGCGTTTCAATGCCCGAACTGAAATATGGAGGATTTGAAACTATATAATCAAATTCCGAATGTCCTGCCTTGGTACCACAGAATTCAGTAAAATCTGACAATTCAGCCGACAGTCGGTCACACCAAGGTGATGTCGAGAAATTGGCATTGGATTCATCGACAGACTCTGCATCTATGTCAATTGCAAACACCTTGGCATCTTTATTCCTCTGTGCTGCCATAAGGGAAATCACACCGCATCCGCAACCTGCATCAAGTATGGACGTTGCGTACTGAAAATCCGCCCAGGACCCGAGTATAACGGCATCCACGCCAATTTTCATAGAGCTGCGGTGATGAAACACTTCAAACTGTTTAAACCGGAACGGTCTGTTGTGCCTGCTCATTTGAGGATCTGTTTCTGTCTTTTGAACCGTTTCGCCTTCTGTTATTCCGTTTGTTCTGTGATTGTCCGGAGGCTTTCCGGAAATGTCTCGTCTTGCCGTTTCTAATATTGGATTCGCGGCTCATACGGGGGGCTCCACCTAATTCGTCAGGCACCTCTTCTTTCGGAATATCCTTTTCAAGAAGTCTTTCAATCCTCTTGAGTTTAGAAAATTCCTCTGGTGAGACAAATGTAACCGCTCTACCGTCTCTGTCAGCACGTGCAGTCCTCCCGATCCGGTGCACATAATCTTCCGCCTCTCGGGGCACATCGTAATTCACAACCATTTCGATGTCATCGATATCAATGCCTCGTGCAAGAATATCGGTTGCGACTATGACCTGAATCTTCCCGGCTTTGAAATCAAGAATAACGTCGTCCCGCTTGGATTGGTCAAGGTCGGAATGCATCTCGGCAATCCTTATATTTTTATCTCTTAATTCCCGTGCGAGATTTTTGACCTTTAATTTTGATGATGAGAATACAATTACTCTCTGAGGCGGATTCTCTTCAAATATCTTTTTTAGAATAGGCAATTTCTGAGATTCATGACATATGTATGCAGACTGCCTGATTTTTTCGGCAGGTTTTGAGACTGCAAGTTTGATTTCTGCCGGGTTGTGTAAAATTTTGTTCGCCATCTGTTGTATCTTAGGTGGCATTGTTGCTGAGAATAGCAGAGTCTGCCTTTCTTTCGGGAGCTTCGATACGATCTGCATGATGTCATCGTAAAATCCCATATCAAGCATTCTGTCAGCTTCGTCAAGTATGAAGAATGAGACTTTAGACAAGTCTACATATCCCATGTTCAGGTGTGCCAGCAGTCTGCCCGGAGTTGCTATAACAACATCCGCTCCCATTTTCAGCGATTTTCTCTGCTGATCGTATGTATGCCCGTCTGTACCTCCGTATATCGCCATCCCGCTAACAGGCATAAAATAGGCAAATCCTTGCAACTGTCTGTCAATCTGCTGCGCGAGTTCTCTTGTAGGAGCCATTACCACGCAATTTATCGCATCTTCAGGGTATCCGCCGTCTGCAAGCATATTGATTACCGGCAACAGATATGCTGCTGTCTTACCGGTGCCGGTCTGTGCACAAGCCAGCAAATCATTTCCTTCCATTATAATAGGAATAGCTTGTTCCTGAATAGGAGTGCATTCGTCAAAATGCATATCCCACAAACCGTCAAGAACATCATCGTTTGTCAGAATTTCGTCGAATCTCATTATTTAAAACTGATTTTTTACAAAGGTAATTATAAATTGATTAATTAACAAAATTTAATACGAACATTAAATTGAGACAACAATACATATGGGATTGATAATAAAACCGATAGGATTGTATAACAGTTATGATGAGTATATTTTTTCAAAAACAGAGATTTCCCTGAAACTTTTTTGAAGCTGCCAATGTTATTTATACATCAACAATAATAGAACAACAACAA
>NZ_CAJMXD010000225.1:0-4894 GCF_905219685.1 Barnesiella sp. CU968 | reverse complement strand
TATATAGACCCTTTTGCACATGGCTTCACGCCAATGTACAAAAGGGTTTGCTCGTTTTTGGACTGTAAAAGATGGGATATTTTTGAAACATGCTATATAACATCAAAAAATATTTGGATTTTAACATTCTTTAAGTTTGATAGGGCAAAATGTGTTTTCAATCTCATTATTTTTGCAATATGAAAAAGGATGCAGCTGTAAATATGATTGATGCNGCAGGCAATGGAACCGCAGGTGCGGGCACAGGTGAACGGGAGTCTTTTCTCGACTCTGTGGCGCGGGCTTATGCCGAGAATTTTTCCGACATGTCGGAATTCTGTTTTGTGTTTCCAAACAAACGGTCGGGGACGTTCTTCCTCAAAAGTCTTTCCAATATGCTCGGAAACAGGGTTCTGCTGGCACCGGAGGTGCTTTCGGTATCGGATTTTGTAGAGAATGTGTCAGGTCGGGGCGTTGCCACGCGCATTGACATGTTGTTCCGCCTGTTCAATATATATAGGGGTAACCGGTCGCTGATTCCCGGCAGTGTGCAGGGTGACGAACTCCTTGAGTTTGACGCCTTCAGAAGCTGGGGCGAGATTCTGCTTTCTGATTTCAGCGAGGTGGACCAGTATAATGTGGATCCGGATGCCATATTCGCCAACGTCAGCGATTACCGTGAGATTGCATCCAACTTTCTGACGCCCGACCAGCTTGAGATACTGGAACGTTATTTCGGTTATACTCCCAATTACAGGGATGTGGAGAGGTTCTGGAAAAATCTTGTTCCTCCCAAAGGTAATTCATCCATCAAGGAGCGATTCATGTATCTGTGGCAGGCGATGGCTCCTCTTTACCATGCTCTTGATGAAAATCTTGCTGCGGAAGGGCTTGCGACACCGGGCGGTGTCTACCGCGTGGCGTTGCGGCGGATACAGGAGAAGGGGAGAGAGCTTTTCGAATATAAGAAAATCGTCTTCGTCGGTTTTAACGCGTTGTCTACAGCCGAAGCCCTTATTTTCGAGGAGATTTCGAAGGCAGGGGGATATCATGACGATGAAAAGGAATCATTTGCCGATTTCTATTGGGATGCAACCGGACCGGTTCTGGAATCGCCCGACAGCGATGCGGCGGCGTTTCTTCGCCTTGACAAACGCAATTTCCCCTCTCCCGGCTGGGCGTTGCCATATCTTGAGCGCAACCGTGTAGAGACGATGCCGTCGGATATGCGGGTGATAGCCTCTCCATCCAATTCGGCTCAGACCAAGATTGCGGCATCGCGGGTGAGAGAGCTTGTAGAGCTTGTGGGCGCCGATGATGTGCGGGATGCCCGCGTGGCGGTGGTGCTCCCCGACAAGAATCTGCTGTTCCCCCTTCTATATGCGCTTCCGGAATCTTTGTCGGAAGTGAATCTTACGATGGGTTATTCTTTGCGTCTCACATCCGTTGCCTCTTTTCTGCATCATCTCCGGCAACTGCATGCCCGCAGTCGTAAGCGTGACGGCGAGACGGCTTATTTTCATGAAGATGTGAGGATGCTTCTTTCTCATCCCTTTGCCCATGCGTTGCTTGGCAGCCGCAATGTTTCGGAACTTAATTCCGATATTCTGAATCATCACCGTCTTGTCGTGACCATGGGAGACATGATGCGGGTCGTAAAAAACGGTTCTGTCTCTGTGCTTGATATGGAGTCGTTCGGCACCGGCACCAAAGCGGGGATAAGATATATTGACAACGTCCTTGCCCATATAGACGCGGCACTTGCCGATGAACCCGGAGGCGTGGTGAAGTCAAGGATCGACCGTTCCCATATCGCGCTTTATCGCGATGCATTGAGGCGGCTTGAGTGGGCTGCCGCCGAACATGGAATAGAGATGGGACTGCAGGGAGTCTTTTATATGGTCGACAAGCTTCTTTCAGGCGAACGGGTCACATTCGAAGGCGAGCCTCTCGAAGGATTGCAGGTCATGGGTCTGCTTGAAACGCGCGCGCTCGATTTCGACCATCTTGTGATTCTTTCGCTTAATGACCGTATTATGCCGAGGAAAGCGCGTAAAGCCACATTTATTCCTGACTCGCTGCGTCATGGCTACGGACTCCCTTATTCCAACTATCAGGAGCGTCTTTTCGCATATTATTTCTATCGGATGATTTCACGTGCGAAATCTGTGACTCTTATATATGATGCGCGAAGCGGAGAGGGGATGCGTTCCGGAGGAGAGTCCCGTTATCTTAGACAGCTGCGCTATCTCTATGCCCGCAACGGAATAAGATATGAGAATTACAGGTTTATGCTCTCTGACACAACTCCGGAACTGCGCCCGGTTGAAAAGACATCGTCGGTTATGGCTGACATAATGGAATTTGCCCGCCCCGGCTCACATCGGAACTTCTCGGCGTCGGCATTGCGCAAATATGGTGAATGTCAGGTGAAATTCTATTATGAGGTAATCGCAAATCTTAAAACAGACACTGATTCCGGCGACTATATAGATCCGATTACACAGGGAAACATCATACATGACACCATGTTATGTCTGTATTTCCCGGAAAAAGACCGTAAACAGTTTCTTGTAAACAGAATTCTCATGACTGCGGAGCGGCTTTCATCAATGCTTGAAGACACCGGGCTCATCCTCCGTCATCTCCGTCGCTCTATAAACAAGGAGCATTTTAAGAAAAAGGGGGAGGAACTTGACGATCCGATAGAGGGAGCCGCTGCTATGGTGGCGCGTCAGCTCGAAGGGCAGATACGTGATATTCTGAGATATGATCTCAGCCTGGCTCCCTTTGAACTTGCCGGAGGAGAGATGACCGGGCTTTATGAATGGGAATTCTCGCCGGGAAGGAAAGTGAACATGAAATATGCTATAGACCGTCTTGACGTGCTGTGCCCCGGAACGACAGCGGAGCGGTGGCGAATTGTCGATTACAAGACCGGCGGAAGTCTTGTGGCTGCGGAGGAGTTTGAGGATATCTTCAACGGAGAGTATTCCGCCAAGAATCTTTTCCAGCTGCTGTTGTATGCAAACCTGTTGAATCTCGACAGAGGGATGGATGAAGATGTGAAGGTGTCGATCTATGAGGTAGGACGCATAGTCTCCGACGGAGAGGTAACACCAAAAATCGGAAAAGAAAAGTTAGACGGTCACAAGCAGGTCAACGCTGAGTTCCTTTCACGTGTCAACGGTATGATAGAGGAGATCTTCGATCCGATGGTTCCCTTTTCTCCCGCCGAGGATGAAAGCCACTGTCGCTTCTGCCATCTCCATGACCTTTGCGGGCGCAACTGATCCCGTAAAAAAATAAGTCAGGACGAGTTAACTCTCTTAGTTATTTGGCGGTGTGGAAAAAAAGAGTTAACTTTGCGGCGCTTTTGAGCAAAAACGTGTGATGGGAAATTTGCAGGCGCCCCGCGCGCCGCTCCCAAAGGCGAAAGAATGCCGGAGCAGACTTATTTTGAGTAACACAATTTAAAAGAAAATGAAGACATTTGATTTGAATGCAGAGCCCCGTCTTGAACTGGGCAAGAAATCGGTGAAGGCTCTCCGCAAGGAGGGTAAGATTCCCGCAGTCATCAACGGCGGCACCATCGTTGAACTTCCTTTCAACGGCACTCTCAAACCGGGTGAGAAACTCGTTGAGATCGATGACAAGCGCGGTATCATCACAACAGACGTCGTAGTTAAGAACGATGATGTTCGTAAGCTCATCTATACTCCCGATATCTTCGAGGTTAACCTCAATGTCAACGGCGAGACTAAGAAAGTTGTGATGAAAGATCTTCAGTTCCAGCCTGTTAAGGATACAGTTCTTCACATCGATTTCCTTGAGGTTTATCCCGACAAGCCCATCGTGATGGAAGTTCCCGTCAAGATCGAGGGTCACGCAGAGGGTGTGAAAGCCGGTGGTAAGCTTGTTATGTCAATGCGTAAGCTTAAGGTTAAAGCAGCTTACACTGAGATACCCGAGCGTCTTGTCATCAATGTTGACCACCTTGGTCTCGGCAAGTCTCTCGCAGTCGGTGATCTCCACTATGAGGGTCTTGAACTGATGAACGCCAAGAACGCCGTTGTCTGCGCTGTCCAGCTCACACGTGCCGCACGTGGTGCCGCAGCCAAAGCAGCAGAGGCTTAATCAGCGCTGTCAGACAAAATTTCAGAGACACCCTTCCCCGCATTGGGAGGGGTGTCTTTTGGTAATAAGAGAATGAAGATATGAAAAGATATTTGATTACATGTCTTGGCAACATAGGTCCGGAATATGCCGGCACACGTCATAACGCCGGTTTCATGCTTGGAGACCATATGGCTGAAGAGGCGGGAGTGTCATTCACTTCCTGCCGTTACGGGGATATGGCGAAGGTGAAGGTCAAGAACTGCGAGCTGATGTTGCTGAAACCCTCCACCTTCATGAACCTGAGCGGGGTTGCCGTGCGTTATTGGATGAACAAGGAGAAACTTCCGCTGGAGAATCTGCTTGTCATCGTCGATGACATAGCGTTGCCTTTCGGAGCGATCCGCATGCGCAAGCAGGGCTCTGACGCCGGGCATAACGGACTCAGAAATATCGCCTCCGAACTCGGCACGCAGAACTATGCGCGTCTGCGATTCGGAGTGGGCAACGATTTTCCGAAAGGTTGTCAGGTCGATTATGTGCTTGGCAAATTCCCGCCGGAAGAGATGGCTGAAATGCCCGCGCTCCTGAAGAAAGCCTCCGAGGCGGTGAAGGCATTCTGCCTCTCGGGAGCAGACTTCGCGATGACACATTTCAATAAATGACAGGTTTGCGGTTTTTATAATTGACAGATTATGGCTGAAGAGAGAGTAGACAAATGGCTTTGGGCGATGCGGGTTTTCAAGACGAGAACCATAGCCACGGAAGCGTGCAAGAAGGGGAGGGTGTCGATAGGCGG
>NZ_CAJMXD010000224.1:0-4902 GCF_905219685.1 Barnesiella sp. CU968 | reverse complement strand
ATATAGTAATATTGCGAATCTTTATAATATCGCTTTTATAAGATGAAGCAACCGGATTTATGATTATCACCTGTAAATCTAATTTCCATAAATTTTTATTTTTCGATTGCAAATGTATATAAAATTTTGAATTTTACAAAACAAAAGATAAAAATATTTTCATAAAATTTAAAATTTCCTGTTTTTATATAAAAAACACTTGTTTTTACTTCATTTTCAGACAGCCGTCAGGAGCTGTATCCGTTACAATCACAGGTTTTCGATAGATATTTTGCGCGAGTTCTTCAAGATTCCGCTTTCCTTCGGCACGTGCACGTCTCACCACACCCGTGCGATAAAGTCTTTTGATGGAATTCTTTTTTATTTCCGCCTTTACAATATTTTCTTCCCTGTCCGTGAGTTTATCGCTGCGCAACACGCCAAGCAACCCGATGTTTTTAGTATCTATGACCTCCCATGAATTATCTTCTGTCGATTCATATAATTCCACAATTTCAGGAGGCAGAATAATTCTGACCGTATCACCCAAGGTATCTGCATTTAGTTTCTCAAGATCAAAAGATATGCTTCCAGACTGTTTCTGGATTCCGAAAATCACCTTGTCATTAATAGTGTCGAGCACCGGTATCTCGCTGTAAATATCCACCGCGCAAAGACGCACCATGCTCTCTATTTCATTTATACGCGCCTTCCCTGTCTCTACATCTGCCTTCGCAGGAGATTTAAAATAAAAATATATGAATCCTGCTGCAACTGCCAAAACAACACAGTATATGAGAAATTTTATAATCCTTAACATATGCTTAACCAAGTATTGAAATTTAATTTATAATAAGTAAATGCCGTGCTTATTTAAATCATGAAAGCATACAAAAGATTAAAAATTTAAATAAGCTAATTTCCAACACTTACTTATAGATTTATATTACTTACCGAATACCACTTCGGCATGATAACCGCGAGAAGCGAAAAGATTTTCAAAATAAGCACGAGCCTTGCGCTCTGCAGTGTCCGTAAGTCTCTTCTTGAAAACAGGATTATTCTCCACCTCTTTTTTAAAAGAGGCATTAGCCTTCTCCTTTATTTCCGCCCTTTCTTTGGAATCAAGTTCACTGCGCAGCAGACCAATGTTTTCATACTCTTTCCTCATACCCATGTCACGTCCCGTTATTTCCGTCCTCACAGGAGGCAATATGACTCTCACTTTCATATTGTCATCGTCAAATATGAAATCATCCGGCTGCAATTCCGAAAGATCTATATAAGCCCGCATATATGAATCATAAGAGTATACGGCTATACGTTTTCCTATGGTATACCAGTCGGAAGATTCCAGCTTTGCCGTTTTAGTTATCGACATGGATGCCAGTGCCATTTTATTTACCGAACGTATTTCCTGATAGATTTCAGTCTTGAAACTGTCATCTTTCCTGTCGCAGGAAACATATGTGATTCCTGTCATCAACAAAACCGTAAGCAGATATTTTTTCATTCTTTATTACTGATGCGTTTCATCAGTAATAACGCCGATTTACCCCGATGGTTGTAAATTATGATATGTAAAAATGCTGTAGATAACCTGTAGATAAGTGTCATAAATCTGTTGATAAGTATGTAGAAAACTCTATGATAACTTTGTTTACAGGAATTTTAGCTTTTAAATGAATTTCTTATACAAAAACAGATTTGAAACATGCAATATCTGCACCAATTTAGTTTTTGCATACTTTTCATCATGGTTATCTACTGTTTCAAGTATGGTTTTCTACAGTTTTCAACCTCGTTTACTGAAGAATTTATTAACTTTGCAATTATCTACAGGATGTTGATAACATCCGCATGCGATTGAGAATCAATCCTACCCCCTGTAGATAACATGATAATAAAGTATGCATAAAGTTCAATAACTCATATTTCCAAATTTTAAGGTAAAAAGTTATTGTCACTTATCTACACCATTTATTATTATTGTTTGTTTTTTTATTAAATTTTTAATTTAAACTTAAACCTAAATAATAAAAAAGCCATGACACATCAAGAGCTTCGCGAAGAGATACTCCGGCTTAAGAAAGAGAAAAACGCATTGATAATGGCACATTATTATCAGCGCGATGAAATACAGGAGATAGCAGACTTCATAGGCGATTCACTCGCCCTTGCCCGTCAGGCGGCAAAGACAGATGCCGACATAATAGTGATGTGTGGAGTGCATTTCATGGGTGAGACGGCAAAGATACTTTGTCCCGGCAAAAAAGTGCTGGTTCCGGATATGGCTGCGGGATGTTCTCTTGCCGACAGTTGCGATGCTGACGATTTCCGCAGATTTGTAGAAGCTCATCCCGGATATACGGTGATAAGTTATGTAAACACTTCGGCAGCCGTCAAGGCACTTACCGATATAGTGGTGACATCGGGCAACGCCCGCAAGATAGTTGAGTCGCTTCCTGCCGATGAAAAAATAATCTTCGGACCGGATAAGAATCTGGGGGGATATATAAATTCTGTTGCAAGCCGCGACATGCTTCTATGGCAAGGTGCATGTCATGTCCACGACCGTTTTTCCATAGATAAAATAATGGATCTTAAAAAGGAGCATCCTGAGGCAAAAATTCTCGTTCATCCTGAATGTCGCCGTCCGTTGCAGCTCATAGCCGACAAAGTGGGTTCTACAGCCGCGCTGCTTGAGTTTGCGGAGAAAGACGAGGCTCCGGAATATATAGTGGTCACGGAAAGCGGTATCCTTTTCGAGATGCGCCGCAAATGCAGCTCCAAGCGTTTTATCCCGGCGCCTGCCGAGGATTCGGAATGCCAGTGTAACGAATGCGATTACATGAAGCTGAATACTCTGGAAAAAGTCTATGCAGCCTTGCGCGATGAAGCTCCGGAGATACACGTTGATCCCGAGGTAGCAGCTAAGGCGATACGCCCCATAGAAAGAATGCTTGAGCTCAGCGTGTGAAATAAGGTAATATGCACGGCGATCTTAAAAAGAATCAAGTTGGAACGCAAGAAAAAAAACATAATAGAGCTGTCAAACTGTTCTGAGGAAGAATATAAAGGTATAAGTAAAATACCGGTAAAAGTCCTTGCGGACAATGTCCGCTCAATGTATAACATAGGCGCGGTGTTCCGCACATCCGATGCCTTTCTTATAGATGAGATTGTGCTTGGAGGAATCTCCGGTTGTCCTCCTCATCCTGAAATATCAAAGACAGCTCTTGGAGCTGAATGCACTGTATCCTGGCGACATGTAGACGATGCTGTGGCAGAAGCTATGAGACTCAAAGATGAGGGATGGAAAATATGCACGCTTGAGCAGACCCACAACAGCACTTGTCTTGGAGATTTCCTGCCTTTGCCCGATGAGCGTTATGTGCTTGTGGTGGGTAATGAAGTGGAGGGAGTTGACCAGCGCATTGTAGATATAAGCGATGTGGTGCTGGAGATTCCACAGTACGGAGTGAAACACTCCCTCAACGTATCTTCGAGCACCTCGATAGCTCTATGGCACTTCAACTCTCATATGATGGAATTCAAGACAAATGATAAAAGTGAATGAACGGAAGATAAATGAGAATAAAAAATAAAGGATGGCTTCTGAAGCCATCCTTTATTTTTACTCTCGTATTTTTAGTCTTCAATTTCGAAATCATCTCCGAAGAGATCTTCCTCAACCTCTTGTTCGTTGTCGAAATCTTCAAATTCCTCTTCTCTTTCTTCCTCCTCATCTACCTTTTTTGAATCCTTGCTCGGGAGGAAAGGATTCTTTTTCTTCCCCTTTTTATCCTCCTTTTCTGCATTCATGGCAGCGTATATTTTCTGTGTAAGTTCTTCCGCGAGATCTGGATTATCCTCAATCACGCCTTTTACGGCATCTCTGCCTTGTCCGAGTTTAGACCCGTTGTAAGAGAACCATGCACCGGATTTTTTAACCACTTCGTATTCCACCGCGAGGTCGATTATTTCTCCGGCGCGGGAGATTCCCTTGCCGAATATCATGTCGAATTGTGCGCGTGTGAAAGGTGGCGCCACTTTGTTTTTGACAACCTTCACCTTTGTGAGGCGTCCGATTGTCTCGTCACCATCTTTAATTGGAGAAGAAGCGCGAATGTCGAGACGTACGGAAGCGTAAAACTTAAGAGCGTTACCACCTGTGGTAGTTTCCGGATTACCGAACGACACACCTATCTTTTCGCGTATCTGGTTAATGAAGATGCAGCATGTGCGTGTGCGAGATATGGTTCCCGTAAGTTTGCGCATAGCCTGCGACATAAGGCGTGCGTGTAGCCCCACATTCTTTTCGCCCATCTCCCCTTCTATCTCCGCTTTGGGAGTAAGAGCCGCGACGGAGTCGATTACCAGGACATCTATTGCCCCGGAGTTGATGAGCTGTTCAGCAATGTCAAGAGCCTGCTCGCCGTTGTCGGGCTGTGCTATCCAGAGATTGTTGACATCCACTCCGAGTTTTTCGGCATAAAAGCGGTCGAAAGCATGCTCCGCATCCACTATGGCGCAAATGCCGCCCATTTTCTGCGCCTCGGCTATCACATGGATGGCGAGCGTGGTTTTTCCGGAAGATTCAGGTCCATAGATTTCCACTATTCTGCCACGCGGAAGACCACCCACTCCGAGAGCATAGTCGAGGGTAATGGATCCGGTAGGAATTGTCTCCACATCCTTCACGGCGTCATCGCCGAGACGCATCACTGTTCCCGAACCGAAATCTTTCTCAAGATGAGCCATTGTCACGTCAAGAGCCTTGAGTTTTTCAGCCATGTCGGTGATTTTGCCCGTAGCCACAGCCTTGGTTGCTTTCTTTTTTGCCATAAGTAAGTATTGAAAATTAGTTTATAATAAGTAAATGCTGTGCTTATTTAAATTTTGAATCTTTTGGATGCTTTC
>NZ_CAJMXD010000223.1:0-4932 GCF_905219685.1 Barnesiella sp. CU968 | reverse complement strand
ATATGGCATTCGACAGAAAATAAGGCGACAAGCCGGGCGTCGAAGGTTTTTAGGGTAAATAATCCACCCGCCACTCCATAGGCATTGCCCCGGAAAGTTCCACGTTGTCAACACCCTTAAGCGCTATCAGGACAGGACGAATGCTCTCCTCGGCAAAATTCATGATCCGGTGTGGAGAAAGGGGGGCGTTGACAGTATAACTCATGAAAGGACGCGCAGCCTCGTCGTCAAGTTGCTTCACGGCAACACGGGGGTAGCTCACCCCCGGGGGCAATGAAGTGCGCGCTTCCCTTACAATCACTGCCGTCTCGAAGCGGGCTTTCTCCATATCCGCGTGTCGGTCAAACTCAAGCGTGACCCGTCCTCCGTTCTTTTTTGACCGTGAAGCGATATGCTTCACGCCCGACACTCTGGCAAGCATTGCCTCCAAGGGAGCCGTGACCTCTGCCTCCACAGNGCGTGCGGACGCACCGGGGAAAGAATAACTCACATTTACTGAGGGAAGGGTTTCCGAGGGCACAAGCTTTACCGGAAGCAACGGCATCAGCACGCACCCCAGCATAGCCATCGCCAGAAACACGACAATGACTGAAAACGATGATATCCCTCTTTTTTTTCTCATTTCCAATGTCTCGTCATTTCACTCCCAGCGTCCGGTCAAAATCCGTCGGTATAGGCACTCCGAGTTCAAAATCAAACAATGTCAGCTTACGTATCTTATAATAGCTCAGCCAGTAATTCTGCAGGGAAGTGATATAATTCTTGCTTGCCTCCTGCTGGCGGCTGTGGGAAAGCGTAAGGGTGTTGATGTCGGCTTTCCCGATGATAAACCGCTGAAGCGTCTGGGCATACGCCCTGTCGGCAAGGTCAAGAGCCTCGGCGGCACTGCCTACGAGACGCTGCCGGCTGTTGAAATCGCGTATGGTTATGACCACATCCTGCTCCATCGAAAGCTCCTCCTGTCGGGCGGCGATCTGCGCGACATTCAGATTATTCCTGGCGATGTTGTATTTCCCTTTTCTCACTCCCCAGTCGACCAAAGGGATCGATAACGACAGCGACACCAGATCCTGCCGAAGAGGGTGACTGTAAGCCTCGCCGAAGGTGCGCGCAACCTGATTGAAACCCACAGAGGCGTTGAGGCTGAGATTAAACATCGATTCAACCCTGGTTTTGTTCACATCTCTCTGCGCTTCAAGCACGGTCTGCCGTTTAGACATTATTGCCGGACTATTCTCCCTGGCATACACCAGAGCACGGTCTTCCTGAATATTTATTGCCACAGGTTTGCCGGGCAGCACCACCTCTATCTCGGTGTCTGAATCAAGTCCGAGATAAGTGGCAAGAGAAAGGCGTGCCCTCTCTATTTCGATCCTGGCATTCTCCAGAGCGTTCTCGGCATTCACCTTGTCGAGTCGCAACGTCAGAAGATCGGTCTGGGATATGGCAGCAATGCTGAAACGACGTTCCCCGATTATCAGCAGCGTGTCGCTGGCGGCAAGATTCTCTTTTGCCAGCCGGAATTCCGTCTGCGCCAAGGCGAGAGCGAAGAAATGACTTACAGTCTCCTCCGACACTGTCTCCATGTTGTAGACAAATTCCCTTTTCACTTTCTCATATTTCATCGGTTCAATACGCTTCTCCCAGCGGAACGCATTGTATCCGATAAGATTCTGGCGATAACCGAGTCTGACAGGCACTGATGAAAACTGATTACCCTTCATCGCCCCGAAATTGCGCATATATTCAAGATCGCTTTCAAGATAGAGGGAGCCGCCGAGGAAATCCACATTCTGCGTAACAGTCAGCCCGGCTGAGGCTGTGTACATCTGCTGACTGCGGAACACATCGACATCCTGCTGCGAATCATAGCGCGTTGTGATGTAGCGGTAATATTGGGCAGGGGTCAGTTCGAGCGACATGCCGGGAAGCCGGTTTGCCTTGAACGTGCGCCATTCCCAATAGCCGGAGGCATAAAGATTACGATTGCGGAATGCATTAAGGGAGCTGTCGTTGGCAAGACGCACGGCGTCTCCGAGCGAGAGAACCATCCTCCCTGCTCCCGAGGCTGCCACACTTCCTGCAAACAACGCTATCGCGATTATCAGTCTTCCTATATTCATGTTTTCAATTATTACTCTTTGTTCCCCCCTTTTTTCAAATGGCGCGGGTTGTAAATCAGATAATAGACAAGCGGTATCACAAAAATGCTGACCAGCGTTCCCACCGCCATCAAGCCGATCATGGCAACGGCGAGAGGACTCTGCAGCTCAGATCCCATGTCAGATGTGAAAAGCACAGGGAGCATCGCAAAGATTGTGGTCAGCGAAGTCATCAATATCGGTTTGAGGCGTCGCTTGCCCGCCGTATGGACAGCCTCGGCAAGCGGCATTCCCTGCCTGCGCAATTCATTGATGGAATCGAGTTTAAGAATTGAATCATTGACCACGATTCCACATGTCACGATTATTCCGATCGCCGACATCAGATTCAGTGTCTCTCCGCAGACAAGAAGGGTCAGCAATGCAAACGACACATCGACCGGAATCTCCAGAAGCACTATGAGAGGCTGCACAAAACTTTCGAACTGGGCACAAAGAATGAAATACATCATCAGCAGCGACACAAGCAGGATTACTGTCAGCTCTTTCATCATCTTCCGGTTGGAGAAGATCGAACCGGTGAACGCCACATCCGCCATCTCCTCTGCCATCGCGACCTCTTTCAACTTATCGATCAAAGCATCAGTTTCTCCGGCTTCCACATTAAGTTCCACAGGGAGATACTCACCCGCGCCGGAGGCGTTGATAACCCCCGGCACATCCCGCTTAACCGCGTGGGCAAGGGCGGACAGTGGAATGCCGGACCGGCTGCCATCCTTTCCTGCAGACGAAGACACCAGCTCCGTTGCAAGCAATTCATCGGGGGTTATCCCTCTGTCGGAAATTCTTACCGGTATATAATCCTGATATGACCGGAGTATAGTGGTCTGCGAACCTTTAAAAGCCACGTCTATTGTGTTGCGCACATCAGAAGCGCTGACTCCATAGAGAAGCATACGTTCAGGATCCATGCGGATATCTGTCACCTCTTGTCGCGGAATATCCTTCACATGCAACCCCGTGGCGCCTTCCACCGCTCTGCACAGGCTTGCCGCCTTTTCCACCGATCCCCCCGCATATCCGGTCATAAAACGTGCCTCCAACGGCGCTTCCCCGGAAGAAAACACCTGCTCGAACGGATTCGACGGTACACTGAACCCACACACGGCTGCCGGATATTCTCGCCGCAGGAAAGATGTCAGGGAATCCTTGAATGCCTGCAGTTTGTCGGAGTCCGACACCCGGAAATAAAACTCGGTTTCCGACGCCCCCTTTTCAGAATTGTCGCCGAGCATGAAATCCTGTCGCCCCACAAATGCCGCCCACTCCTCGTTGTCAACCGCCCCTGCGACCTTCTCGGAGCGCACGCGATTTTCGTCTATGTTTATGTTCTCATTCCAGTTTACCGAGAGTATTGTTTCCGTACTGTCAATATGGGGCAGACGCTCCACGTCGAGAGCTTTTGCAAGCGGAAACAAAGACGCTATGACGAGAATGACAAACAATATCGTAGCCGATTTGTGGGAAAATATAAAATCAATCCCTTTGTCATACCATCCGGATCCTCTCTCCTCCCCGAAGTCTGTCTCTGTTTGCGAAATGTCTTTCTTTCTCCCTTTCTCCACGATAGAGACAAGCACAGGCAGCAATGTGATGCCCGTTGCATAGGAAGAGAACAGCCCGGCGGTGATCGAGAATGCCTGATCTGCAAATATTGCTCCGGCAATACCGCTCATGAACACGAGAGGCAGAAAGACGGCAACAGTGGTGAGCGATGAACTCAGCATCGGCGTGATCATCTCCGTCGTGCCCGCCACGCAGCTGTCTTCAAGCGAATAGCCCCGCTTGCGATACTGCATGATATTCTCCGCCACGATGACGGAATTGTCGATCATCATACCCACGGCAAGTATGAGTCCTGCCAATGATATTATATTGATCGAAATATGGAAGAGATAGAAAAGAAGGAATGTTATGATCACGGCAACCACGACAGTGAATCCGATAACCACCGGCATCCTCCAGTTGCGCATGAAAAGAGCGCACACAAGAAAGACAAGCACAAGACCCAAGATCAGGTTCTGACGCAAGTTGCTTATCGTGAAATCGAGAAGTTCCGTCTGGCTGCGGGTCTTGGTTATCGAGATGTCGGGATATTGGGAGGAGAAATATTCTATGGTGCTGTAAATCGCTTTGTCAAGGTCTGCCATGCCTGACGCCTCATTCTTGATCACCGCCATCGTCACGGCGCGGTGCCCATTGAAAAGAGAATACCCCTGCGCCTGACATTCAGCGAGCTCCACTTCACAGAAATCACCCAGGCGGTGCATTCGCCCGTTCTTCATCAGAGGCACATTCTCCACATCCTCCGATGTGCGCAGTTTTCCGGATATGTGGATACTGTATTCATAATAACCATCGCGGACCGTCATGCTTCCCGGCTCGGCATTGTTGTCCTTAAGGGCTTTCTCAACGTCTGCCAAGGTTATTCCGGCAGAGTGCATGCGGTCATAATCGGGCGTTANGCGCAATTCTTTCCCCGGCACTCCGGATATATCCACCAGCGCCACTTCGGGCAGTTGTTCGAGGCGGCGTCTGACGATATTGTCGGCGACATCATAGAATCCGGGAGTGGGTCCGGAGGCGGCGGTAAGCTGGAGATAAGTCACGGGAATATCCGCCACGGATGCTTTAACAGCCTTCGGACGGCTGATATCCCGTGGAAGCGAATTCATGGCAGCGTCTATTTTCTCGTTAACCTCGATAAAGGCGAGATCCGTGTCAACGCCATAATCCATCGTGAGTCGGATGATGCCATATCCGTCGCGCG
>NZ_CAJMXD010000222.1:0-4968 GCF_905219685.1 Barnesiella sp. CU968 | reverse complement strand
TCAACATTCAAGAACGAAGTGCAAAAATTTCGTTCTGAATAGCCCTACAAATTTTTGACGTTCGAGACTTAATGGCGGATTGGGGATGGGGCTTCATAAAGCCACAGCCCCTCCCCAATCCGATATTAAGTCTCGCCAAAGGTAACTTTCAACCGGCAATACAAAAAAAGGAGACCGAAGTCTCCCTGAGATTAACTAATTTTGTATTGCAGTATGTATCATCAATTAACCTCGCAGCAAAGGTCGCAAATTTTCGCCTTACTGCAAAGAAAGACTCCGAGAAAAGATATCGCCTCCATAGTGGGGTGCAGTCAGCCAACACTTAGCCGTGAGATAAGACGGAACTCAACAGAGAAAGGCAACTATCTGTGGGACAAGGCTCATGACAAGGCAATGGAACGCAGAAAAAGAACCACCGCCAACCATGCAAAGGATCCCGCTATAGTATGGGAAGCACTGGATCTGCTCAAGGAAGAGGACTGGTCTCCCGAACAGATCTCTGCCGATATGAAATGCCGTGGCAAATTTATCTCACACGAGCTGATATACCGCCACATCAGGGCTGACGAAAGCGGGGAACTCGCCGCTCATTGCCGGCACAAGATGAAATACAACCGACACGGACGTCCCAACCGCACCACAAAAGTGAAGAACATACCTGAACGGGTAAGTATCCATGAACGACCTGCGGAAGCCGACGGCAAGCGGTTCGGAGACTGGGAAATGGATACCATAGTGGGGAAAGACGGCAAAGGAGCGATTGTCACACTTACAGAAAGAAGCACAAATATGGTGCTCATGGAAAGGCTGCCACAGGGCAAGCATCCAGAACCGCTGGCAAAGGTCGTCATCAGACTGTTGTTTCCTTACAGAAAAACCATACGCTCGATAACAACCGACAATGGATCCGAGTTCTGTGCCCATAAAATGATATCCAAAGCACTCGCTCCAAAAGGAACTAAGAATCCTAATCTTGTTTTCTTTGCCGACTCATATTCCTCATGGCAGAAAGGATCCATTGAAAATGCCAACAAACTCATCCGTCAATACATCCCAAAAGGAACTGATTTCTCAACCTTAACGGATGCTTTCATTCGCAAAATCCAGCAAAAAATCAACCGAAGACCTCGCAAAAAACTGAATTTTGACTCGCCTAAAAATGTTTTCTTCCGTCAAATCGCTAATTTTGCACTTGCCAGTTGAGAGTAGGGGCACGGTTTCAGCGGTCAATCCGGCATGATGTATTCAAAAATATTTGTTAATTTTGTAAAAAAAAATACAGCAAAGAGACATGGAGAGACTTTATTTTTCGGTATTGGCAGGACTGGCAATAGGAATAGCCGCGATATGTAACCTCGCGTCGGGAGGTATAATAGGAGCGGCATTGTTTGCGTTCGCATTGTCTGCGATAGTATGTGGCAAATGGATACTTTTCACAGGGAAGGCAGGATTCTTTTCAGACAGGAATGAGTTTTTTCAGCTTGGTCTTATACTATTCTATAATGCGGCAGGTGTCGCCTTGGCGGTATTGCTCGCGGATGCGTTTTCATCTCTTGGAGACAATGCCGCAAGGATTGTGGATATTCGCAAAGCTGCCGGACTGAGGGTGTTTTTCCCCTCGATACTCACCGGTCTTATAATGACAGTAAGTGTGAAGTGTGCAAGAGAAGGGCAATGGTTGCCTCTTGTCCTTGGCATTCCGACATTCGTCATGTGCGGATTTCCTCACTGTGTGGCAGACATTGCCTATTACTGCATGGCATGTGATTTTCCCTGGACAGTATGGCTTATGTCGGTGGCGGGAAACCTTATAGGGTGCAACCTTCCCACGCTTATGCGTCTCGTGCCCCATAAAACATCGTGAATTTCCAAGCTACTGCTTTCGCTCCTTTCTCAACTCGCTGGAATCCCTCAGAAAAAACATCTTTATGCCAACCTGAGTTAAAAGTAAACACTTTAAAACTGCTTTACTTTGAGAAACAGCACAAAGTAAATGCAAAGCCGAGATTATACTGATAAAAGCAGACAAGGAATTGATAGTTAAGTTGTAATTGCTTAAATATCAATTCCTTGTTATTTAGTGGAGCATACCGGGATCGAACCGGTCACCTCTTGACTGCCAGTCAAACGCTCTAGCCAGATGAGCTAATGCCCCATGAATTTCCGCAAATTTAATGTTTATTTCTAATATACCAAAATTTTTTAATGTTTTTTTGAAAGAAACTATGCAGGTTCATTTGAACCTGCATTTGAAGCGCAGATTCATTTGAAACAATCGTTAGAAATAATCTGCGGAGGGAAAGATCTATGGTGCGCCCAATGTCATTCTCATATGAGGAGGCTTGTGTGAGCAGAGCTGCCGTTTTATTTGAATGTGTCGGGGAGATCGTTTTCGTAGAGTATTGTGTCGCCAGGAGCGAGAAGTTTGCCGAGTAGTTTCTGGGCTTCATTGAAGGAGTCGACCGGGTAGAGACACGAGGTGTCGAAGTCGGTGTCTTTTACTCCTTGTGTGAGTGAATCCCGGTTGTATTCGCCTACTATTATTGCTATGTCGGTATTCTCGCCGATGTGTCTGCCGAGTGCTCGGTTGAGGTTGTATTGTTCGGCACCGAGTTCTATCATGCCCGGTGTGACTATTATGCGTTTGCCTTCTGTGAAGTGGGACAACACATCTACTGCCATTTTAGAGCCTGCTGGATTTGAGTTGAAAGCGTCATCAATGATTGTCACGCCACCTGGGGTGCGCTTGATGCTGAGACGGTGTTCCACTTGTTCGATTGAACCGACGGCATATCTGATTTTTTCTGTGTCAACCCCCAGGGCGAGTGCGATGCATACGGCAGCAAGTATGTCGGAGATATTGCATTCGCCGAGCAGACGTGTCTCAAGCGGAAGACGAAAGCCGTCGGGACCCTCCACTACAAAGGAAGTTCCATTGGGCGTGTATCTGATGTCCGTTGCTTTGTAATCAGAACCGGAGGGGTTGGTTATGGCATAGCGTAGGGTGCGTACATTGTCTGTTTTGCGTGTCGCGCACATCTCGAAATCATTGTTTATGACGGCAAGACCGTCTGCGGGCAAAGCATCGACAAGTTCGAATTTTGTTGACTGAACGTTTTCGATTGTCTTGAATGATTCGAGGTGCATGGGACCGACGGCTGTTACAATCCCCATTTCGGGGTGTACTATGTCGCATATCTCCTTTATGTCGCCTTTCTGTTTGGCACCCATCTCGCAGATGAAGACTTCGTTGAATGGCTTCATGTGTTCGCGTATGGTTCTGACCACGCCCATCGGAGTATTGAACGATCCTGGAGTCATCAGTACGTCATATTTCTCGGAAAGTATGCGGTGCAGATAATGTTTGGTGCTTGTCTTGCCATAGGAACCTGTGATGCCGACAATTCTGAGACCCGGCATGGAATTCAATATGCGTTTCGCATCACGCACATATCTTTGCTGAATCATCTTTTCCACCGGTATCAGAATTATTGCAGCCAATATGACGGGAATGAACGAGCATGTGGTTGTAAAAAGGAGAAATCCAAGAACAATGGTGGAAGGGGTGTAGCCATCCCAACCTGACTCTTTATGGAAACCGGTGATTATCATCGCGACATAAGCTCCGACGGCGAGAATTGCCGTAACGGAATAAAGACGCCATACCCTGCGGGTGAATACGAGGGGTTTCTTATATTTTTTACGGAATATAAGCCATATTTTTACCAGAGCTATGAGAGAGACGGCAATCGCAGCCAGCGGAGCGGTGAGCAGAGTGGAAAAAACAAGGAAAAGAGCGGCGATGTCTACAAGCCGCCATGCGGAGCCGAAATTCCCTTTCAGCCATTTCCAATATCTTGGGATACGGTAGGAATTTTGCTGGAACATCTGAATCTCAAATTTGAAATTCAGTAACAGGTAGATGCCGCAGATTGTATAGATTGTAATGTAAAAAGAAGTCATTTCTATTGAAACTGTTTAGTTGTTGTTTTATCGTGAAGCCGGAATAAGGAAATTACGCAAGACAGCGCGGAATCCCCCCGGATTGTCAAGGAATGAATAATGTCCGCAACCTTTCCAGCTGACCAGACCTGCATCCGGAATACTCTTTTCCATAAGTCTGGCATCAGCCATCGGTGTGGCTTTGTCTTCCTCGCCCCATAGGAGTAGTGTCGAAGCCTTGATCATAGGCAGGCGGTCGGTGAGATCCTGATTCACGCATCTGCTCATTACAGCTCTCATCACGGGGGACGAATTGCGGTAGTCGGCGGAACCTGCTTTGCCTCTCCACGCGTCAATCAGTTTTCCGCCTGTCTTTTTACCGAGAATAACAGGCAAAATCTTTTTCGCAGTTTTAAAGCTAT
The DNA here is from genome assembly GCF_905219685.1 of Barnesiella sp. CU968. Classification (NCBI taxonomy): domain Bacteria; kingdom Pseudomonadati; phylum Bacteroidota; class Bacteroidia; order Bacteroidales; family Barnesiellaceae; genus Barnesiella; species Barnesiella sp. CU968. The sequence goes on along the minus strand of NZ_CAJMXD010000222.1, from coordinate 604 downwards.
ATATTTTGATATAGTACTTCAGCGGTCTGTGGGGCTTTATTCCTGCGGCATCAACGAGCACAACCCTGCTTATGGGGTTTCGCGAAGCCATGAGTATCGATATGCGGCCGCCGAAAGAATGACCGATAAGCACAGGGTCGGAGATTCCAAGTCTTGCTGTAAAAGCTTCCAGAAGGCGGGTGTATTCATCCACCCCCCATGCTGAATCCGGTTCGGGAGTCGCGCCGTGACCCGGCAAATCCACATTGTAGACACGCATTTCATTGTTTATGGCGTTGGCAATGGATCTGACAGTGGTGTGGTCGCATCCCCATCCATGCATCAGAAGCACCGGCGCGCCGTTTTCCGGTCCGGACACCTCATAATGAAGGCGCATGCCTTCTATTTCTATGTCATTTTCCATGAGAGTTCACTTTGTAATACAAAATTAGTGAATTTTTTTGTTTTTCTCCATTTTACGGATAATTCCGGGAAACTGGATTGCCAGTCCAATGCCGCGCACGCCGAGAAAAGTAAGGAATGCCGACCAAAGGATTATGTTGCCATATGCTGGATAGTTCCCGAAAGATCTGTCATGCATTCCGATTGTGAGAACGGTCGCAAA
>NZ_CAJMXD010000221.1:0-4984 GCF_905219685.1 Barnesiella sp. CU968 | reverse complement strand
GTGTATAATGTCGGTAATCTCAGCAAGACACCCGGCGGGAGATCACTGGATTTCCGGAAGCTGATAATGTTCGACATCATAGCCACAAATGCCTCCTCTCCCCGACCCCGCCCGGTCTACTGGCACCGCACCCTCCCTGTCAGACATTATATCGGAATAGAGCAAGAGACATCCCCGGGATTGTTTGCCAGATATTACGGACGCTCCACACCTGCAGAGAGAGAGAGAGATTACCTGCAAGGTTTGCGCAAACTCCGCGCCCCCAACGACCTGAGCCGCGATGTCTATCTCGACGGCGCCCCCGCCGGTCAGGTAAGCTTTCACCGCGCCGGACTCCTTGCCGCCACAAAAGACATGGTGAACGCCGGCAGGCTCGCGACAGCCACACGGCTGGCAACCGCCGCCGATTCGCTGATGGGAGAAGACCCCGACACATATTCCTCAGTGCATGACTCCGACACCATATTCAACACACGGAAAGAGATTCACGCAGTCTTTGTGGCACTCTCCGACTCGCTCAGAACCTCCAGAGACCCCTCATTACGCGCAATGTCGGAGAAATTCAGGCGGCGCGCCGGGGTATTCTCGCACCGCGACAGCGTCTACCGCCAGGAATGGAACAGATATTATCGAACTTTACCCCCGCATTTGCGGTTAAAGATTTCAAGATAATTATTAATTTTGCATGTAAATCGACTTCCACGAAAGGAAACAGACCCGTATTCGGACAATCGGCGGACTTTCCGGAAGTATCATAAATGTTAAGGTTATGAAAAAAATGATTCTTGTGACTCTGCTCGCACTGCTCGCCATAGCACCCGCAGAGGCAAAAAAGAAAAAGAACACAGAGGGTAACGCACTCATAGCATTCGTCACTGAATCCCATGACTTCGGCATAATTTCCGATGACAAGGGAGTTGTCTCGACTGAGTTCGAATTCACAAACCAGGGCAACGCGCCGCTGGTCATCACCAGTGCCAAAGCCGACTGCGGCTGCACCCGCCCCGAGTTTCCTAAAAAACCCATAGCTCCGGGGAAAAGCGGAAAAATAAAGGTAAATTTCATCCCAAAGGGATATCTGGGCGGCTTCACCAAGAATGTGAAGGTCAAAAGCAACGGTTCCCCGAAAATGAAAGTGCTTAAAATCACCGGGGTAGTCAATCCCAACAAAACCTCGAAAAAATAAACAGGATGAGAAGAACCGTCTTGTTGTCCATGCTCCTTGCGCTGCTGGTTCCGGCAGTCGCACGCGGCGAGATAGTCTGGCTTGAAAAAGAATATGACTTCGGGCTAATGAAAGAGGAAGCCGGACCGAAGACGGGGAGCGTGCGTCTTGTCAACACCGGTCCCGAAGAAGCGGTGATCACGGGAGCGCGACCGAGCTGCGGCTGCACCGGCGTTGCCTATCCGGACGACCCCATCGCACCGGGCGACACAGTGAAGTTCTCTTTCACATACAACCCCCTCGGACGTCCGGGAAGATTCGAGAAATCGATACGTGTATATATCGGCGATTTCGACATTGCCACAATCCGCATACGCGGCAATGTGCTCGGCACCCCCGAATCCCTCTCCACCCTCTATCCTGTGGAAGCAGGACCGCTGCGCCTTTCAGAAAAGAGAATGGCGGCAGGCGAAGTGACCTATGGCAAAACACGCCATTTTTTTCTTAACGGCTACAACCAGACAGCCGACACGATCCGTCCCTCCTGGGTCTCCGACGATCCGTCGCTCAGCGTGTCGTCATCATCCGAAGCCGTTGGTCCGGGAGACATCGTGACTCTCAGTTTCTATTTCAACTCACGCCAGAGAACAGAGATGGGGCCCTTGGAAATCCCGGTGCGAATCATTTCCGACAGCAAACCGGGGTCTCCGGAGACAGAAGTGCTTTTCACCGCCGACCTACACCCCGACTTCTCCGGCATGACTCCTGAAGAGGTCAATGATGCCCCGCGATGTTATGCGGCACCCGACAGGATAGATCTCGGCACACTCGTAAGCTCCGCCGGAAAACCGGTGGGATTCAGATTCGCAATCCGGAACGAAGGCAAAGCCGAAATGAGGATAAACAGAATCTTTTCGCGATCCGAAGCCATAAAGATAACACGGCGACCCACCGTAATAAAAGGGGGTAAATCGGCTGAAACCGAAGGATTGCTTGATTTCAGCAGCCTGCCGCAGGGAGCATTCAATCTTAAGATAGAGATTCTCTGCAACGACCCGCTTCATCCCGCACGCACGGTTTCCGTTGTGGGAATAAAAGAATGACACCATAAGAATAATACCAAACCTGACTCATAAAACCCGCTCCTCACCAACTGCAATGATTCACCCAGAAAACAATACCGAATACAAAGGACTTCAGGTAAATTCCGGAGTCACTTCGCAGCCTATCACCAATCCGTATCGCCGCCCCGGCAGGCGCAGACCCCAACTTACCGCCTCTGACTATGTGGAAGGTATTCTCAAAGGGAATGTCAGCATTCTCGGACAGGCGGTGACACTTGTCGAAAGCACGGCGGAACAGCACCAGGCACTCGCCCAGGAGGTAATAGAGAAATGTCTCCCCTATTCCGGCGAATCACGCAGAATCGGAATCACCGGGGTTCCCGGGGCGGGAAAATCGACCTCCATAGATGTGTTCGGTCTCCACGTGCTGCGGCAGGGAGGCAAGCTGGCGGTTCTCGCCATAGACCCGAGTTCCGAACGCACACAAGGCAGCATTCTGGGCGACAAGACCCGTATGGAGAAACTGTCGCAGCATCCCGATGCATTCATACGCCCCAGTCCTTCGGCAGGCTCACTGGGAGGAGTGGCACGCAAGACCCGCGAGACGATAGTGCTGTGCGAGGCAGCGGGCTACAACAATATCTTCGTCGAGACAGTAGGCGTCGGACAAAGCGAGACTGCCGTGCATTCGATGGTAGACTTCTTCCTGCTCATCCAGCTTGCCGGCACCGGCGATGAACTGCAAGGCATCAAACGCGGCATCATGGAGATGGCGGACGGAATAGTGATAAACAAGGCGGACGGCGACAATGTGGAACGCGCCAATCTCGCGGCGGCACAATTCCGCAACGCCCTGCACCTCTTCCCGCCGACACCGAGCAAATGGGTGCCGGAGGTCGTGACCTACAGCGGTTATTTCGAGCTGAACATCGACAAGGTGTGGGATATGATAGACCGTTATTTCGAATACGTCAAAGAGACCGGTTATTTCGAACGCAAACGCAACGAACAGGCAAAATACTGGATGTTCGAGACCATCAACGAGGAACTGCGTCATAATTTCTACCGTCAGCCGGAAATACGCGCCCTTCTGGAGCAGAAAGAACTCCGCGTGCTCAACAATGAGCAAAGCTCGTTCACAGCCGCCCACGATGTGCTCCACCGCTACTTCTCGATGCTCCGCGAATAACCGCTCATCACAACCAGTGTGAGGGATTCCGCATCGGAAACGGAGATATCATAGACCCCTCCGGGCACCCGCTCCCCGGATTCATCTTTCAGATTCCAGACAACACACCTTGCGCTTCCGTTGCGCAGGTGTCTGACCGTGCGCCCCCTGTTGTCGCGGATCACGATGTCTTTCCCCGAAGACAGATTCCTGATCTCTACCGAACCGTTGTAACCGGGAGTGACATGCGTCATGCTCAGCGACGGCGAACCGGAGCCGGACACAGCCTCCGCACTAACATCCGGGAAAACCTCTGCAAGTCCGAGTTTCGTGGATACCATAAGGGAACCGCTGTCAGGATTCCAGCCAAGACCGTATACACAATCCGACGGCAGCGGTGAGTCAGATGCCCTGTATCTTGCCACGACACTCTTCCTGTCGGCAGATACGCCCACGACACCCTGGTTGTTTGTTCCGATCCACATTCTTCCCGCAGTGTCGAATACAATCTTGTTTACATGACATGCATCGGGGATGATGTCACCGGCTTTCCCACCGTCAAGACGCAAAGTCCCGCCGGGCATATACCCGTCTGCGAGTTCCGAACGCGGATTGAAAACAAGTGTCTTTTCGATTGTTGACAAAAGCATCAGTCCTGTAACCGGATCCTCTACGATATTGTTGATACGGGCGAATTCGGAAAGTTGCCCCGCAGAATCCCTTATCGCGGAAAAGATACGGTATTCATCGTCCGATATGTCGCCAGGCGTGCCCTTGTGATCAAGTATGATTATATTGTCGTCGTAATTGTTCATGCAGACAACAATCAGATTCTCATTTCCGTGATGACGTGCCGCCGCAACCTTGCAACTCCACGCCGGGAAGTTATCGACCGGAAGCATTATGGTCTCCCAGTTTTTTAACGAAGCCACATTCTCCGGAGCCGACGAATATATCGCGCGTCGGCTTTCCTCCGTGATATATTTCAGCTGCGCCCGAGGATGCGGACCGCCCGCCTCAAATGCATTCGAGAACAAAGACCATATTACATTGCCGCTATCGCACACAGGGGGAGACAGGCAGCTCAGTGTACCCCAGGTCTGCGTCGGCATCGCCGCTACGAAACCCGGGAAATCACGGAAAAGGTCGTTGTCCGCGGCAAAGCGGATCACATCCCTGTCTATGTCGGAAAGATCCTGAAACATGATTCCACCGAACATCGATCCGCAAACAATCATCCGCCGGTCCAGAGGATCCACAAGCAGTCCGTTGGGGTCAGGCAAAGGAAAACGGTTGATGTTCAACCGATAAGTATTTCCCAACGACTCATTGCCGCGGACAGACGCCGGAGCATGATAGGCATGTGACAGGATTGTCCAGTCCCTCCCTTTCAGGCTCGACAGCAAAGGGGGATTAATCGGTATATTGCACCACAATTCAGGCTCATAACCATGATTGGTCACAAGCATTCCATAACCGGGAGAATAATCCATATAAGTCGCGATAAACGCAGCCGGAGCCTTCGGTCTCCGCGGTCCCGTCACGTCATTCCAGGAAACGCCGCCCTCCTATGCATCCGCGCCTCTT
>NZ_CAJMXD010000220.1:0-4998 GCF_905219685.1 Barnesiella sp. CU968 | reverse complement strand
TAAGGATAGTCACGGAAAGGATATAGACTGGGTCAGAGCGCAAATCGAGAAATTGCGGAAGCAGGGGGTCAAGGTGATTGAACTGCGGGCGACCGGTGATCTGACGGAATATGTGGCTGTTCTGAACAATATAAAAGATCAAAACGCGCTTACAGGGAGGGAAATCACGCTCCTCTCCGGAACCGAGACCGGAATACTTGCCGCGAAAGAGGCGGGTATCATTCCGGCAGGAGTGACCTGGGGCGGAACTGATGCCAAAACCATGGTCATGTCAGGGGCGTCATATGTGCTCACAAATCAGGAAGAACTTGAATTGTGTCTTGACTTTCTATAAGTGAGTGTCTGGATTTAAACAAGCTCTTAATTCGAAATCAATGGGTTGACATAACAATGAAAACAGATTCATCGACTTATCCCTCTTCATTGGGGGATATTACAGTATTCAGGATTGAAAACGCATCGGGTGCGTTTGTTGAACTTTCAACATTAGGGGCTGGCATACTATCGGTTAATGTTCCTGACAGGAACGGAAAAATAGGGAACGTGGCTCTTCGTTATGCCAATCCCGTCGATTACTATGCAGATGATGCCTGCATGGGCAAATCGCCGGGGCGTTATGCCAATCGCATAGCTGGAGGTCATCTTACCATCGGAGGCAAAACCTACAATCTGGAAATCAATGCCGCTCCCAATTCGATTCATGGAGGACCTACCGGTTTTCAAAACCGGATATGGGATGCCATGCTTCTTGCAGATGGAGTCAGGATGACTTATCATTCCGAAGACATGGAGGAGTCTTTTCCGGGAGCATTGGATGTCAGTGCCACTTTCAGGTGGAATGAAAAAAACGAGCTGTCACTTGTTTTCCGGGCTGTATGCGATGCAGATACAGTAGTGAATCTAACGAACCATGCCTATTGGAATCTGCGTGGTGCTGATTCCGGAACGGTTCTTGACCATATCTTGAAGATTAAGGCTGGCAAATGGCTTCCTATAGACGCAACACATATCCCTACCGGAGAGATTGAAGACGTGGATGGAACTCCAATGGATTTTCGTGTGCCAAAAAAAATCGGGCGTGACATAAATTCGGATTTCCCTCCGTTGAATATTGGCGGAGGATACGGTCAATGCTGGGTCTTCGATGACTGGCAGCCGGGAAAATTTCAAGAAAATCTTGTTGAACTCCGAGACGAATGCAGCGGCAGAATCCTGATAATGGGGAGTGATCAGCCGGGAGCACAGGTATATACCGCCAATCGTGTAACCGATACGCCTCTGAATTGCTCTGGACGTTCTTACGGACCTCAGGAAGGGATTGCAATAGAGATGCAGCATTTTCCCGATTCTCCTAACAAGCTGAATTTCCCTGCCACATTCCTTCCTGCCGGAGAAATATATGAGAACCATATCGTATGGCACTTTTCATTATTGAAATATAGTTGACTTGTCAAGTTTGAACGATGTATGCAAAGAGGAGGGGTGCAGCTCAGTTAGCTGCACCCCTTTTATTTAGATTGATATGTAAGAATTGTTTTGACGCAAATTGTCAGAAGCCGTATTCATAGTCTGCATAGCCGATTACGTGGCGCAACTGAGAGTCAGCATCGGTGCGGAGGTCAGTCAGCATATTGTTGTTTGTTACGTTAACGAAGCGGAGCATCGGGTCGAATGAAACGTCAAGAGTGATAAGCTGATTGTTTGCCGCGTTTACTCTCTGCAGGAAGTTCATGTTAGCGAGCGAGAGATAAGTGAGGTCGTTCCATTCCACATTCACGAACGCGAGGTTCTGGGCATCTTCGACAGTGAACGAAGTGAGGTCGTTGTAGGGAGCCCAGATTTCGTTGATTGTCTTGCAACCTTTCACTGTAAGCCCTGCCATATGGTTGTCGGAGCAGAGCAGAGTCTCGATTGCGGGAAGATCCTGAATATAGAGCTTTGCGATCTTGTTGGAGTTCACATTGAGGTTCTCAAGTTTGACCAAGCCGGCGAAAGTGATGTCTGTCAAGTCATTGAATGCCGCATAGAGCGATTTCAGACTCTGACATCCGCTGACGTTCAGTGACTGGAGGTTGTTGCTCATCACATTCAGGTATTCAAGGTTTGTGGCGTTTGAGACATCAAGAGCCTCAAGCATGTTGCCCGAAACATTGAATCTCTTAAGCAATGGAACTGTGCCGAGATCGAATTCAGCCAGTCTGTTTTTGTTGACCCTGATTGTCTGCACCTGAGGGCATCCGGTTATGGTCATGGTGTGTATCCTGTTTTTACCGGCATTGACCTCTACGAGGGCAGGGTTGTTATTTAATGTCAGACTGGTGATCTTGTTGCTGGAGACATCAATCTTCTGCAAAGCCGGGAAACCAGACAAATCAAGAGTTCCAGCGAGATCCTTGCCCTTGAAATCGATTTCAGTGACGTGTCCGTTCTCAACTTTGATGCCGGGGCATGCCGCAACGTTGCTGCCTACCATTCGGAGAGCCTCAGCGTTGTTACCTCCCTTGGCTGCATTCTGAGAAAGGAAAGTCTGAAGCGACTTAGCCTCATTCTTACTGATTTTCTGAGCCCATGCACATGAAAGTGTCATAAGAGCTGCCATGAATAAAACTGTTCTTTTCATAACGCTAAATGTTTAATTATAACCTTTTTTATTGTTTTCATAGTATAAAACCGCCAGCTAAATAAACAGGGGAGAATTCTAATGTCTTTTTTCTCAACCTGTATTTTCTGTTGATTTTATCATTATAACATCCGTCGTTAAATATAGTTTAACTTTCTTAGATATATTTTATCGAAATTATATTTTTAGCAGGTTGTCAGGGAACTCGTCATGATTTATTTACACGTCCCCAAATTCACTTTTATTTTTAAACAAGCTATTAATTTTTTCTCAACCTCAGCGGATCCTACCGGTTGATTGAAATATTGAGATATCAGGTTTTTCAATGCTGTCTGCGATGATTTCCGCTCCTTGAAATCTGCAGTTTCCAAAATCAGCCACGGCTACAGTATGATTTTTTGCGAACTTAAGTATATGTTAAAATGTTTTTATGGAAGAATATTGAAAGCAGAACGGCATAATAAAAAAAATTCTGCCAAGATTTAAAAAATATTTATACATTTTAATTATAGAATAATACTATGGCACAAAACACCGCACCCCTCGAGGGTATCAAAATTGTAGATTTTACCGCAGTTCAGTCCGGTCCGTCATGCACACAGCTTCTTGCATGGCTCGGAGCGGAGGTGATAAAAATCGAGCGTCCCGGTTCAGGAGATGCAACCCGTAAAGAACTTCAGTTTGATCCGGATTGTCCGAGCTACTATTTTCTCCAGTTGAATTCTAACAAGAAATCGCTTACTCTTGATGCCGCGACACCCGATGGTAAGGAAATTCTCACTAAACTTATCAAAGAATGTGACATATTCATAGAGAATCTGCATCCTGGCGCTATGGATAAACTCGGCTTTAGCTGGGAGGTTGTGCATAAACTGAACCCACGTTGTATTTATGGCACCATCAAAGGTTTTCCCGAGACATCAAGCTATAAAGACCTGAAAGCTTACGAACCGGTAGCGCAGGTCACAGCCGGCGCGGCATCCACGACAGGATGGTGGGAAGGTGACAATAATGTTCCGACTCAGTCCGGCGCGGCGTTGGGCGATTCCAACACCGGAATGCATATGGCTATCGGTCTGCTTGCCGCACTTCAGCAACGCTCGCGCACAGGCGAAGGAAGTTATGTATATCAGTCGATGCATAACGCATGTCTTAACCTGTGTCGTATCAAGACTCGTGACCAGCTTACGCTCGATCGTGTCGGATACCTCACACAGTTCCCGCAGTATCCGAGTCAGAAGTTCGGAGAATATGTTCCGCGTTCCGGCAATCAGGAGGGTTCCGGTGTTCTTGGATGGACATACAAGTGCAAAGGATGGGAGACTGATCCGAATGCTTATGTGTATGTTATTCTTCAGCGAGGCAAGAAAGATTTCGAGCAGGCATGCAAGGGTCTCGGATTTGAAGACTGGCTTACCAATCCCGACTTCAATACTGCAGATGCCCGCGACAAGCATAAACAGGAGATATATGCCCGTATAGAATCTTACACAGTCAATAAGACAAAATACGAAGTGACAGAGGAGTTGTCTAAGTTCGGCATTCCTGTTGCACCGGTTCTTAACACCAAGGAGATCATGGATGATCCGAACAACTATGATGGAAACACACTCGTCAAGATAGACCAGGGCGGCAAGATCGGCACATTCGTGACAGTCGGAGTTCCATTCACCATTTCAAACTACCAGCCTGTTTACGGTCCGTGTCCTACATTGGGCGGTAACAACGCGGAAGTTCTCAGTTCACTCGGTTATACAGCCGAGCAGCAGGCGGAATTCGCAAAGAACGGCACAACCGAACCGCTTGCCGGCGGCAAGATGTGATAATATAAATAAATTTATTATTATTGTTATGGAAAACACCAAAAATATAAATACTCCCGCTTCCGGCACCACAGCGTGCGGTTGCAAGCCTCCGATGGCTCCCAATCCGGAAACAGACATGACCGGCATGTATGTGCTTGCGAATGCTCTGAAAGCCAACGGAGTGGAGGTGATCTTCGGACTTGTGGGCATCCCGGTCACGGAAGTGGCATATATCTGCCAGATGGTCGGCATTCGTTTCATAAGCTTCCGGTTCGAGCAGCAGGCTGGTATGGCAGCCGCCACTTACGGCTATCTTACTAAAAAACCGGGCGTGTTGCTCACTGTGTCCTCACTTGGCTTTCTCAACGGTCTTACGGCTACTGCCAATGCCACGGTAAACTGCTATCCAATGATTCAGATATCCGGCTCGTCAGACAGAGTTGCCGTGGATCTGGAACAGGGCACATACGAAGGTCTTGACCAGCTTGCCATAGCCAAGCCCCTTGTAAAGGCGGCATATCGCGTCAATCGTCCTCAGGATATATCGATAGGCGTTGCACGCGCTATGCGCGC
>NZ_CAJMXD010000219.1:0-4999 GCF_905219685.1 Barnesiella sp. CU968 | reverse complement strand
GCAGGGCAGCGAGATTGTTTTCAGAGATAAAAGTCATAATCCTCCCTTTTCGGTTATTTCTGCTGCGATTTCTTTAATCTTCTTTTTAATAAGAACACTTCCGTCGATTTTATCTTCTTCGACTACTTGTCCGAAAGCCTTTGATAATTTGTAATAAAACTTGTTGTCGCCAGTCAGGTGCTCCCAAAAATCCGCACCGCATAAAACGGGATAGTGGGCATCGATGACTTTATAGTTTGCTGACAAATCGGTTTTTTCTCCATATAAAACTCCTACAATAAGGTCATCGAACTGAAGGTGCATCTTGTCGAGTCTTGATTTATTCATGAGATACTTGAAATGTCCCAGTATTGTGGCAATGTCATCTTTGTTGATTGTCTGCGGTCCTGCCTTGCACTGGCAATATTTGCGTCTATTGTCAATTGCATCAATGAATTCGATGTCTATGCCTTCAATTCCGGAAGCGCATCCGGTCACTTCTTCAAGGCTTGAGATAAAAGTCTGTATGTTCTGACCAAAGCTTGTGCTCAGACTTGTGGCAAGAATACGTGGATATACAAGAGCCTTGGCGAGCGATTCCGGCTTTGTGTTTCCACACAGGAACGCTGCCAGATAATTCACAAGGAAAGGATTGATATTGAATTTCCTGAGTTGAAGATTGTCGAGATTCTTCAGATGGTTAGGAATTATAATCTTTCTGAAATATTCTTTCCCGCTATTGAGGATAGCCTCTTTCTGATTTTCTGTCATGACCGTTGTTGTGAAATTTTGTATTCTGCAAGCCAAATGCAACTTGAGATGGCTTGCAGAATACAAATATAATAAAAATTTTTTTCGTGTGAAACAGTCAGTAGGTGTTGTTTCTAAGAAACTGTTTAAATATGTTCGGTCAGTCGCGGGCGGAGGTGCGGCCTTCGTAGTAGTTGATAAAGGCTTTGTTTACAAGGCGGTTGCCGCCGGGAGTGGGGTAGTTGCCGGTGAAGTACCAGTCTCCGGGGTGGTCAGGTATCGCCTTGTGCATCGCCTCCACCGACTGGAATACTATCTCGATTTCGGCGCGAGTGCCTTCCGGAGTGAGGAGTTCGGCGATTTTCGCCGCCACCTCTTCATCGGTGAAAGGGGCGTATATCTCTCTGACATAATTCACCACTTCCTCTTTCGGGAGGTCGTCCTGCTCCTTGCAACGATGATACACGCTGTCGATCACATATCGCATGCCTCTTTCCTCAAGCAATGCCATTGCAGCCTTGAAGGCTATGAACTCGCCCATGCGCGACATGTCGATGCCGTAGCAGTCAGGAAACCGCACCTGCGGCGAACTGGAGACAATCACCATCTTGCGGGGATTCAGTCTGTCGAGAATCCTTATTATCGACTGTTTCAGAGTTGTTCCGCGCACTATGCTGTCGTCTATGACAACGAGGTTGTCACCCGGGCGGATCGAGCCGTAGGTGATGTCGTAGACGTGAGTGGCGAGGTCGTTGCGGGTAGAGCCTTCGGCTATGAATGTCCGCAGTTTGATATCCTTGATCGCCACCTTTTCGCGGCGCACTCTGCGTTTGAGCACGTTGGCTATGTTTTCATCCGTAAGGTTCCCTGTCTTGGACAACCGCTGGATGTCGTGGATCTTGTTTTTTATAAGTCTGTCTTCCACACCCTCCACCAGTCCGTAGAAAGCGACTTCCGCCGTGTTCGGGATAAATGAGAACACCGTGTTGTCGATATCGTCGGAAATGGCTTTCAGAACCTGATTCACAAGGTTGCTTCCAAGAGTCTTGCGCTCGCGGTATATGTCGCGGTCGGAACCTCTGGAGAAATATATCCTCTCGAAACTGCAACGCGCGTTTTCCCCTTCCGGGAGAATGCCGTCGATACGCACGGAGCCGTCTCTGTCCACTATTATAGCCTCGCCGGGAAGGAGTTCCTTGACATCGTCGATCTGAAGATTGAAAGCGGTCTGTATCACAGGTCGTTCGCTGGCTACGACCACAATCTCGTCATCCTTGTAGTAGAAAGCGGGTCGTATGCCATGCGGATCCCGCATCGCCCACATGTCGCCGTTGCCGACAATGCCGCATATCACGTATCCTCCGTCCCAAGAGGGTGCGCAGCGTTTGAGGATATTGGTGACATTGAGGTCGCGTGCTATGGCGTGGGAAAGGTCAAGGGCCTTGAGACCGGCTTCCGTGTGCTCGCTGAAGAGACGCTCGTTTTCCCGGTCAAGTGCATGACCGAGTTGTTCAAGCAGGATGAACGTGTCGGCATAGAGTCGCGGGTGCTGCCCGGTGGCGACGATTGAATCGAATATCTCGTCGACGTTGGTCATGTTGAAATTACCGCACAGCAGCATGTTTCGCGAAGACCAGTTGTTACGACGCATGAACGGGTGTACGTAGTTTATGCCCGAGCGCCCGGTGGTGCTGTAACGCAGGTGTCCCATATATACCTCTCCGACAAAGGGAGCCGTCTCGGGGTCGGATCCTTCCGCGAGTTCCTCGGAGATTCTTTGATGGGCGTTTGCGAAAATACGGCTGATGGCATCGGAGCCCTGCGCCCGTTCGCGGAAGATATATTCCTGCCCGGGAGGAGTGTCGAGTTTCACGCAGCCTATGCCTGCGGCTTCCTGTCCTCGGTTATGCTCCTTCTCCATGATCAGATAGAGTTTGTCGAGACCGTAGAGCGCCGAACCGTATTTTTCCTTGTAATATGACAGAGGTTTGAGTAAGCGGATCATGGCGATTCCGCATTCATGTTTAATCAGTTCCATGTATTTCTATCAACGTCTTGTGCGGTAAAAAATCAGGAATTGGCTATTGCCGCCTTCATGAACGACATGAAGAGGGGGTTGGGGTGGAGCACCGTCGACTGGTATTCGGGATGATACTGTGTGCCGACAAACCATGTCAGAGCCGGAGCCTGCACGATTTCCACAAGTCCTGTGTCGGGATTCTCTCCCACGCATTCGAGTCCCGCCTCTTCGAAGCGTGAACGGTATTCCCCGTTGAATTCGAATCTGTGGCGGTGGCGCTCGCTGACTGTCTCGCGTCCATATGCCGCGGCAGGTATCGACCCCGGGCGCAGGCGGCATTCATAAGCTCCGAGACGCATTGTGCCGCCGAGATTGGAAACGCTCTTCTGTTCCTCCATGAGGTCTATCACATTATGTCGTGTCGAGGGGTTCATCTCTGTGGAATTGGCATCTTCGAGTCCGAGCACATTGCGGGCGTATTCAATCACCATGCATTGCATTCCGAGGCATATTCCGAAGGTAGGCATGTCATGTTCGCGACACCATTTCAGGGCTGTGAATTTCCCTTCTATGCCCCGCTGTCCGAATCCGGGGGCGATGATCACGCCATTCATCCCCGAGAGTTTCTCCTCCACATCGGAGGGTGAGAGTTTCTCGGAATTCACGTATGTCAGTTCAAGGCGGCGGTCGCAATATGTCGCGGAATGCATCAGCGATTCGCTGATCGATTTGTAAGCGTCCTGCAGCTCCACATATTTCCCGACGAGGGCTATCTTTACGGTTTCTTTTGCCGCATCGAGTTTGCGCAGATATTCGTTCCATGCCGCGTGATCCGGTTCTCCGATGCTTTCGGTTCCGGTGAGACTGAGCACGAGGTTGTCAAGAGCCTGCTCGTGCATCAGCTGCGGCACTTTGTATATGGTGCTGGCATCCACACTCTGTATCACCGCCTCCGGCGCCACATTGCAGAACTGAGCCACCTTTCGCCGCATGGCGGGCGGAATGTCCTTTTCAGTGCGCAGAATAAGAATGTCGGGTTGTATGCCGATCGCCTGCAGTTGTTTTACCGAATGTTGGGTCGGCTTTGTTTTCAGCTCCTTTGCAGCCTTCAGGTAAGGCACGTAGGTGAGGTGTATGCTGAGAGCGTTTTTGCCGAGTTCCCATTTAAGCTGGCGCACCGCCTCAAGGAAAGGCGTTGATTCTATGTCGCCGACAGTTCCTCCGATTTCCGTTATGACAAAATCGAACTTGCCGGTATTGCCTAAACTTTTGACGTTTCTTTTGATTTCATCGGTTATATGCGGAATTATCTGTACCGTCTTGCCGAGATAGTCGCCGCGGCGCTCCTTGTCGATTACCGACTGGTAGATGCGTCCGGTAGTGACATTGTTCGCACGTGTTGTGTGGATGTCGGTGAAACGCTCGTAATGTCCAAGGTCAAGATCCGCCTCATGGCCGTCGACGGTCACATAGCATTCCCCGTGCTCATAGGGATTGAGTGTACCCGGGTCGATGTTGATGTAGGGGTCGAATTTCTGGATTGTTACACTGTAGCCTCTGGAAAGGAGAAGGCGGGCAAGAGACGAAGATATGATGCCTTTGCCTAATGAAGACACCACGCCGCCTGTGACGAAAATGTATTTTGTTTCCACGTCTAATAAGTATTAGTACGGGATGCAAAGTTAATTATTTTCATTTAAACTCACCAAATTCAGGACAACAATTTTAAGCACTCTAAGTTGTTTTATTGAATATGCTACCTGCACACCTTAGAGCTTGTTTAAAAATAAATGTGAATTTGGTCTCGCAAGCTTGGCGCAGATTTCTTCTTGAGGAGAAGGAGCATAGTTCAATATGGTGTTTAATGGAGTAGGGGTGCGGAGGCATCTTGCGATGCTGACGGAGACATGGAGTCCGATGGCATTTTCTTCATTCTCCTCAAGCTCCGTNCCTCAGCAAGGTCGCTTAAGACCCTCGGTACCGGTAAATATCCATGCACGTTCCTTACATCTTAAACTCTGTATCTCTGTGCCTCCGTGTTAAATTTTCNAATCATATTCNGCCTCTTNCATTCCTTATTTTATTTATTCTCTAACCACTTATAACCACGGAACAACCACTTAAAAATACATAAAACCGTTTGAGTGTAGATGTAAAATTGGTTGTTACATGGTTGTTAGTGGTTGGAAAAATTAAATTGGTCTGGCTTATCTGGGATGTTGGTATTCGGCATTATGTCACATTCTGGTT
>NZ_CAJMXD010000218.1:0-5040 GCF_905219685.1 Barnesiella sp. CU968 | reverse complement strand
GCATTGTACCACGTGGAACAATCGTCACCTATTCAACAGTAACAGAAGCACATTTATATCTGCCGGCGAAATCCCCGGTATCCGCGAAGCCTGTCCGATTGTTGCCGGACGCCGCCTCGCCAGCTTCT
Source organism: Barnesiella sp. CU968 (assembly GCF_905219685.1). NCBI lineage: Bacteria > Pseudomonadati > Bacteroidota > Bacteroidia > Bacteroidales > Barnesiellaceae > Barnesiella > Barnesiella sp. CU968. The sequence continues at coordinate 4,912 of NZ_CAJMXD010000218.1, read as the reverse complement.
GTCTCGCCTCTATAGACAACGCGGTCAGACCCTCGAAGTCCATCGACTCCGGAATCCTGACATATTCGAGCCTTGACTGCTTCTCCGCAAGCTCGCGCTCGCGCAATATATATCCGCCGTATTTTATCAATATCTCGGCAGACTCCACAATCTCCTCCCGTCTCTCCTCCTCTATCCTGCCAATCTCCTTCGCAAGACGCGAAAGGCTACATGCAAGAGCGGTGATCGAAAGCTGAGGCCGTTTCACAAGCTCCACGAGACGCACGGATGCAGAAAGCGGAGTTGTTCCATTCTCCACAAGGAATGAATTCATCTCTTCCGTGCCTTTTACAAGGTAAGACTCACAGAAAGCAATCAATGCGTCGCGCTGGGCGCGCTTACTCTTCATCGCATCATAACGCTCCCGGGTAGCAAGACCAATTTCATAACCAAGCGGGGTAAGACGCATGTCTGCATCATCCTGACGAAGAAGTATACGGTATTCAGCGCGCGATGTGAACATTCGATATGGTTCATCGACACCCTTTGTAACAAGATCATCAATAAGCACGCCTATATACGCCTGTTCTCTGCCGAGAACAATCCCCTCATCGCCGCGACTGCGACGCGCGGCATTGATGCCAGCCATCAGACCCTGTGCCGCAGCCTCCTCATAACCGGTAGTTCCATTCACCTGACCGGCAAAATAAAGCCCGCCGACAAGGCGCGTCTGCAGATCATGGGTAAGCTGTGTCGGATCAAAGAAGTCATATTCTATGGCATAGCCGGGACGATAGAACTGAACATTCTCCAACGCCGGAACATGACGCAAAGCTTCCATCTGAACCTGCCAAGGAAGTGAGCTGGAAAAACCGTTAATATAATATTCCTCCGTGGTCTCTCCCTCCGGCTCGAGGAAAAGCTGGTGACTATCCTTATCGGCAAAAGTCACGATCTTGGTCTCTATGCTCGGACAGTAACGCGGACCGATACTTCTGATCTGACCGTTATAGAGAGGAGAATCAGCAAGGTTGTCATTCAATATTTTATGAACTTCAGGATTGGTGTGAACAATCCAGCACGAACGATTGCGCAACGTGCGCCTGACACCGGGAAGGAAAGAGAACTTGTGGAAGTCACCCACATCACCCTGCTGCTCTTCTGCAAGCTCGAAACGTATCGTACGTCCGTCAATGCGTGCGGGTGTCCCTGTCTTCATCCTGTCGGCACGAAAACCGACAGAGACAAGCTGTTCTGTAAGTCCTTTGGCAGCATCCTCCGAGATGCGGCCACCTTCTATCTGGACAGCGCCGAAATGCATGAGACCGTTCAGGAAGGTACCCGCTGTCAGAACAACCTGCCGCGCCTTGAAGACAACCCCGAGAGAGGTCTTTACTCCGGTAATCTGCAATGAATGGGAAGACCCTTCGGGTGCGTCTTCAAATTCAAATTCAACCACACTGTCCTGAAAAAGCGAAAGACCGGACACAGAGTCGAGAACCTCACGCCATGCGTCTATGTATTTTGCACGGTCACTCTGCACACGGGGACTCCACACAGCCGGTCCTTTGGAGCGGTTAAGCATGCGGAACTGCACGGCAGTGCGGTCAGCAATAATGCCCATCTCTCCGCCCATGGCATCTATCTCCCTGACAATCTGCCCTTTGGCTATACCGCCAATTGCCGGATTACAAGACATCTGACCGACACGGTTCATATCTTTGGTAATCAGCAGGGTAGACACCCCGAGACGTGCGGCGGCAACCGCAGCCTCGCATCCGGCGTGACCGCCACCTACAACTATGACATCAAATTCAAATTTCATAAATCTCCAAAGCCTTGTTTTCCGACTCTTCCATTATCTCCCGCTCTCCGGGTCCCTTGTCGTTGATTCCACAGAGATGAAGAACTCCATGTATAATCACGCGAAGCAATTCCGAATCATACCCCACGCCCAATCCGGCGGCGTTTGAGGCTACTGTATCGAGCGAGATGACCATATCCCCACCTATCCTGCCACGACGCGTATAATCGAACGTAATTATATCCGTATAATAGTCATGCTGCAGAAACTTACGGTTGGTCTCAAGAATATATGCATCGTCGCAGAAACAATAATTGAGATTCCCGACGGTGAAACCATGCGAGGCGGCAACCTCACATATCCATTCCCTTATCCTCCCGAAATCCAACAGGGGCATATCGACACCCTCGGTCATAAATTCTATCATCACTGTCAACTCAATTTAGAGAGTGCTTACTTACATCACACTCTCAAACGCCGCATAAAACACAGACACACCCCAATCTTGAAATCACAGACTGATTCAAGACTGCGGTGCGTAAACCGATGCTTTATAACAGCATTCTCATTTACTCCACAAAAATAATAAAAAACACGTAAATATCAACATTCTTGACTCTTTTTAATAGTCAGTGCTATTTATTGCCCCTGACGATTCTATTTCAAATGAATTGGCAAATCTGTTGATAAAACCCATATTTATCTGTCGTATCGCTTATTACGCTTAATTCAGAGTCAAATTAAGCCTTTCAGAATCGAATATTCAAAAAATTACGCTCGGTCATACGCGAATTTTTCTCCGTCAGACCACAAAAATCAAAGCCGGCTACCCTCTCGGGCAACCGGCTTCTCTACATAAATCAAACACAAACTATTTATATAACTTGATTCTACCAAAAATCGTATTTATGAAATCAAACTCCTACTTATACATTCAGATGTGATTTAAACTTTCGTAAATAAGTCAAGATGAGTTCATGAACTACAGAAGTTGTCAGACCCGAATCATTAGGTTATTTCTTCTTGCCCGGCGGCTGCGGAGCAAAGGGACTCCTCTCCTTCCTTGCGCAACCCCGGCACACCAATGCCGCCTCCTGTCCTCCCTAACCCCTCCTTATCTTATCCTTATCCTTCTTCCTGTCCTCCCTCTCCCTTCCTTATTCTTCTTATCCTTCTTTACCCCTCTTAATCTTTCTTATCCTTTATCTCTTTTAACCCTCTTCCACTCTCTTTTTCGATTATTTCTTTAACACTCTTATCCCTCTTAACCACCCATTAATTCTTCTTTTCCATTAGGCGAATTAGGCAAATGTAAATTTAAGAAGAATCCGGCATATCAGCCATTCGATTCAACCAACCTGCTGTTTTCTCAATCAAAAGCCTGCAGTTATCTCAATCAAAAGCCTTCCTTTTGCACCCAACAGCTCCGCGAGGCGATTAACCAGCATCCCAGCTTCGCCTTGCCAGCGCAAAGCCTTGCCGGCGCGAAGCTGTAGCGTGTCGGCGCGGAGCGGCGATAATTGGCGATAATTGGCGATAATTGGCGGGGCAGTCAAGGGCGGAAGCAGCAATCAGCAGGGGCGCAGCAGATATTGCTCGATCCTTTCAGCGAGGGCGTTCATGCGCTGGCATTCCGAATAGGTGAGTTTAGGGGGAGAGGTGTGATGTTCGGTAGGCGCGATTATAAGTAGCCGCCCCTCGTTACAAAGCTGATGAAGAATCCCTTTGGGGGAGTAACGCTCGCCGAAGCCGTTGCTTTCTATCAATATGAACCTGCCTCCGTTGGCTAATGCCCAATCGCGCACTTTCTTCTCTGCCTGCGAAATGAAAGGGGAGACCAATACTCCACAGTTGCCGACTGTTCGCAGCCAGTTGATCTTACGCTTCCGCAACTCATCTTCCGAAAAACGCCGGCTTATGCGAACTGCCGCAAGTTCGGGGTCTTCAAGCAGATGAATGTTGCCGTAAGCCTCATACCTAACCCTTCCTAAACCTGTTTCCCTGAACGATTCTTCACAAGTTCCTCCACACGAACTGGGAACTCCTATACCTGCGTCTCCGCACGAAAAGGTGGACTGTGCACCCGCATCTCCACCCGAACCTATATCTTCAAGAAAGAGGCGGCGATGAAAGCCGCGGTTGGCGGTGCGCTCAAGACTGCGACGGGGATTGTCGCTGACATATTTCAACATCCGTTTGAGCTGGTTCTTGCGTCTCAATATCCGGTCATGATAACCGTCCTCAAACATAGAGACAAGTGTTTCGTCAGCTCCCTCTCCCCGCCTGGAATCATATCCGTTGTAATTGCGTGTACACTCCGATTTAAGATGGTTTACTATATCGCCGAGATGCCAGGAGGTTTTCTCCTTTACGAAAATAACAAAATGTATATGATCAGGCATTATGCATCGGCGCAAAATGCTTATAAAAGGGAACCGGTGTTTCAGTGCCGAGACATTTGCTGCTATAATCTTACCTGTCGGGGAAAGGTCGGTGTATGGTTTATTGATATAATCACCTGGAATTCCTTTAATGGTTGAAAAACAGGGGATACAGTCTGCCTTGTTGAGCGTAATCATATAAATGCAGCGGCTCCGGTAGTCGTGCCAATTGCTTCGTCTGCGCCCGTTCGGCACAAGCTGCCGATAAAAAGACTTATGCTCAGCCATAAATTCAAACCTTTAAAGACACTTTTCAATCTCCGGATTCTCCACCCGAAGACCAAGCCAACTCTCTCAGCAATCCAGCCCGACACGAACAGGATTGTACAGTAAATTTACCAATCCGCCCATTAAAAAGCAAAATTTTCAGCGATTTTTTACCACAATTGCTTTTTTTCGCATTTTCGCTGCATTTTCACCAACCTCTCTGCTCCTCGTCTCAGCTTCGATTCTTCCTCGGCTCCTCTTCGGCTCAACTCTTGGTGATTATTTAAAAAAGCTTCACTTTTTCACTCAACTGCTCCGCGACCCGAACCGCGAACCGCCCCGCTCCCGACACACCTAATCGGCACCTAAACACTCCCCTATCCGCTCGCTTCCCTGCAACCCTCCCCGCTCCGCGACCCGAACCGCTCCCGACACACCTAATCGGCACCTAAACACTCCACCTCTCTGCAACCCTCCCTGC
>NZ_CAJMXD010000217.1:0-5053 GCF_905219685.1 Barnesiella sp. CU968 | reverse complement strand
CGCCGATGGTACTGCGAAAGCGGAAGAGTAGGTAATCGCCACCTTTAAGCCTCAGAGAAATCTGAGGCTTTTTTTATGTCAATATTGAGTCCGTTTGTTGTTATTTATAGGGTAATTTATGGGAATATCGGGAAAATTGCGTAATTTTGTAAATTAACTTCGAATTTTTGATAAGTAAGCGTTGTGAATTTCAAATCTTACTTAAGCTTAATTAATTTATGCTGACAAGGAAATATAATCTGGTCAACAATGTCGTCGGGTGGGTGGTGTTTGCCATCGCTCTCGTCACATATTGGTTGACACTTGAGCCGACAGCCTCCTATTGGGATTGCGGCGAGTTTATCATTCAGGCTGACAAGCTGGAAGTGGGGCATCCTCCGGGCAATCCTATCTTTATGCTTACGGCTCGTTTCTTCGCAAATTTCGCTCCTAATGATCAGTTGGTGTCAGTGATGGTCAACGCCATGAGCGGCTTGCTTTCTGCTTTGACAATACTTCTGCTTTTCTGGACGATAACACATCTTGTCAGACGGCTTATAGTAAGAGACGGTCTGCGCAGGGAGATTTCACTTTCGAGATACTTCGTTATCATGGGCAGCGGCGTTGTCGGTGCGTTGGCTTATTGCTGGAGCGATACATTCTGGTTCTCAGCCGTAGAGGGTGAGGTCTATGCTTTCTCTTCTTTTTGCACGGCTTTGGTCTTCTGGCTTATTCTCAAATGGGAGAACAGGGCGGATGAACCGCATTCCGACAGGTATCTGATACTAATTGCCTATGTAATCGGCATCAGTGTTGCCGTGCATCTGCTGAATCTGCTCTGTATCCCGGCGATTGTGCTCGTATTTGCATACAGAAAATGGAAGGATATGGATCTTGTCAAGTCGCTTGTCGCGCTTGGCGTATCTTTCGTCATAGTGGCATTAGTACTCTTTGGTCTGGTTCCGGGATTCATAAAAATGGCGCAGCGGTTCGAGCTGATGTTTGTAAACGGTTTCGGAATGAGCTTCAACAGCGGGGCTTTGTTCTATGCATTCCTGACTGTTGCGGTGTTCTTCTGGGCGTTGCATGCTCTCTGGCGGCAGCAGTCGGCGTTGATGATAAAAGTGTCGTTTCTTGTTGCTGTCACGCTTTCCGGTATGCTTTTTATGGACAGCGGATGGTGGCTGGGCTGGATATTGACCGCCGCGCTTGCCGCATGGCTCTTCATTCGCGGAGCGCGTCCTTTGCCGTTAAGAGTATTGAATAATGTGATGTGGAGCATTGCTGTCATATTTATCGGTTATTCCAGCTACGCGCTTATTCTTATCCGCTCCAGCGCAGACACACCGATGAACCAGAATTCTCCCGACAACGTATTTGACCTGGCTTCTTATCTGAACCGTGAGCAATATGGCGAGAATCCGTTGATCTATGGCGAAACACTTTATTCGGGACCCCAGAAGAAACTGATGGGAGTCATGACCGATACAGTCACCTATCGTGAGGACGGGTCTCCTGTGCTTGTCAATTATCCGAGCTATCAGCAGGTGGTAGAGAAGGGCAAGCCGATGTATGCAAAAGGCGTGAAAGGTGCCGTGCCGACATCCGAATACGGCTTCCTGACTACGGGCGAGCAGGCTTCGAATGCGGCAAAAGCGCAGAAAGGTGGTGATTATTATGTGAAACGCGACTATAAGCCCGAGGTTAAGATGAATCCCGAGCTGAACATGCTTTTCCCGCGTATATACAGCCGTATGCACCGCGATTTGTATAAGCAGTGGGTTACACTCGACACCACTCCGTCCAATCTGAAAGAGCTTTATGCAGTAGATGCAGTCACGGGTGAGAAGGTTCCTGAGACGGATCTTCAGGGAGAACCTTATATGAATCAGGTGACAGGTCAGGTCACGTACCCCCAGAAAATGGGATATCGTCCGACATATGCGCAGAATCTCGAATATTTCTACAACTACCAGCTTGTCCACATGTATATGCGTTATTTCATGTGGAACTTCGCCGGTCGTCAGAACGATATACTGAATCAGTCAGGCGAGCTTGATGCCGGCAACTGGATTTCCGGAATCCCAGTAATCGACAATGCACGTCTCGGAGACCAGTCGCTTCTTCCCGATGATCTCGGAAAGAATAACCCCGGACACAATGTCTATTACATGCTTCCGCTTATATTGGGTCTTATCGGTCTTTTGTGGCAGGCATTCGCAGGTAAGCGAGGCATAGAGCAGTTCTGGGTTGTGTTCTTCCTGTTTTTCATGACTGGAATCGCGATTGTGCTCTATCTTAACCAACCACCCGGTCAGCCGCGAGAGCGTGATTACGCATTTGCGGGTTCGTTCTATGCCTATGCTATATGGATAGGTATGGGAGTTGTCGGTCTGTGGAATATCATCAGGCTTATTGCCGGCAGTCGTAAACGCGCTTCGGCATCGGTATATTGTGCCGCCACGGCGTGTGTTCTCGGTGCAGCGGTGCCCGTGCAGATGGTGAGTCAGACATGGGATGACCATGACAGAAGCGGAAGATATGCCGCGCGGGATTTCGCAATCAACTATCTGAACAGTCTCGAACCGAACGCGATAGTCTTCTGCAACGGAGATAACGATACTTTCCCGCTCTGGTATGCCCAGGAGGTAGAGGGTGTGCGTCCGGATGTGAAGATCATAAACCTCAGCTACCTTGCCTCAGACTGGTATGCCAATCAGATGCGTCAGGAAAGTTACGAGGCGGCTCCTGTGCACTTCACCGCCACCCCCGCCGATTGTGCCTATGGAAAAATGGATGTTACCATTCCGGGGCGCGAGCGTGCACCGGCAGATCTTCTGTCGAGTCTCAAGCTGATTTATTCGGGCAAGACATATAACCAAGATTATCGTTATCCCGAGTTCCCGTCGAGCGTTGTCACAATTCCTGTAGACAAAGAGGCTGTGATCAAACGCGGTCTTGTGGCTCCGCAGGATTCCGCAGAGATTGTCAACGAGATTGTCATAGACCTTGCGGGTGCTCCTGCCATAACGAGAAAAGGGTATGTCGGTCTCGGTGAGCTACTGATGCTTGACATCATAGCCACAAATGCCGCCGAAGGGTGGCCCCGTCCGATATATTGGTGCTCCACAGTCGGCGACGAGTATTATCTCGGCATGAGAGATTACTTGCGGTCAACAGGCATGACGCACCAGTTGGTGCCCACACGCCAGTCGGGAATTCCGGCGAGAGCCGACAGAGCATATGATGTAGTGACCAATTACCGATGGGGCGGTGCGGACAAAGCCGTTGCCGGTGGCACACCCTATTTTGACGAGACCGCGCGACGGATGCTTGTGACTACGCGCAACTCAATGCTTGACGTGGCTTCGGAACTTATATATCAGGGCGACCGCAAGGCGACCGCCGGTGATGATAAGGGAGCCAAAGAGGAGTACAAGAAGGCGCTGAACACCTTAAATCTTCTTACACGCAATCTGTCAGAGAATGTGACACGCTATGACATAACAGTGGCGATGACCCTTCCCGAAATTTACGGAGAACTCGGGAAAAAACTCGGGGACAAGTCTCTTACGGAAAAAGGGCGTGATCTTATATGGAGCCAGATGGAGCGTTATATACAGTATGTAGCCTATCAGCAGAATATAGCGATGACTTTCGGCGGAGTTGCGTTGACACACGAATCGCGTCTGATGCCGTATCAGTACTGGTATCTGATCAAGGTTTACGAAGACCTTGGCGGTGATCCGAAAAAGACAGACTCGTTGCTGAAGAGATACGGCTTCAACCGCAACGACCTCAAGGCAGCTTACGACCGGGCTTACAGCGGAGGCTCGGGCGGCTCGGGAGAAGGCGGAGCCGGAGGTTATTCGGAGTCGGATTATGTCAATGAGCTTGCGGAAGTGGCGCGTATCGTAAACGAACTTGCCGCGCTGCCTGACGCAGAATACTCGGCGCGCAGTGCCGACGACCGTTATTACGACTCAATATATTACGATGTCTATCAGCAATATCTCAAGGCAGGCATCAAGCAGGAATCTCTTGATGCCAACGCCGAGATAAAGAAAGTTGACATGGTGCGTAGCAAACGACTTAACGAAGAGTTTAACTCAAAGCATTAGAATAAGGCAACTCATGGGCTGCGCAAGTCGCCGCCCCTGAGTTTCTGTTGTATCTGACATGTTGATTGAAAGAATACCCGAATGGTTGAGAAAACTTGCGAAGGACGCGGTCTTCATGATTCCCCAGCGGGAAGGTGAGAAGAAAGTGTATCTCACATTCGATGACGGTCCTATTCCGGAGGTCACTCCCCGTCTTCTTGACCTTCTTGACAGTTACGGGATAAAGGCTACCTTCTTCATGGTAGGTGACAATGTGCGCAAATATCCGGAGCTGTTTGCCGATGTGAAGCGACGGGGCCATAGAGTAGGCAACCACACGATGCATCACCTGCAGGGTCTGCGGGAAAGCAAGGATGCGTATCTTGCCGATGTCGCGGATGCCGACAGATATATAGGGAGCGATCTATTCCGTCCGCCTCACGGCTGGATGAAAAGAAGCCAGGGGAAAGAGCTGTCGGCTAAATACCGGATAGTTATGTATGATCTGGTTACACGCGATTACAGCAAACATCTTGATGCCGGCGATGTCTTCGACAATGTGAAGAAATATGCGCGTCCCGGTTCGATAATAGTTTTTCATGACTCGCTGAAAAGTCTTCCGCGTCTTTTCGAGGCATTGCCAAAGAGCATCGAGTGGCTGATGGAGCAAGGATATAAGTTTGATGTTTTATTCAAGTAAGTTCCGATGGAGATGGAAGATAAGATCTTGATTCGCAAGAAGAGAGTGCTTGTTGTGGGAGCCGGCGGCTTCACCGGCGGCTTTATAGTGGAAGAGGGGTTGCGCCGCGGATATGAGGTGTGGGCAGGAGTTCGCGAGACAACCTCGCGCCGATGGCTTTCAGACGAAAGAATCAGATTCCTGAATCTTGACTTTTCTCGTCCGGAGAGTCTTTCCGCCACCTTGTCGACAGCGTTGCCGGCAGGAGAAAAGTGGGATTACATAGTGTATAACC
>NZ_CAJMXD010000216.1:0-5118 GCF_905219685.1 Barnesiella sp. CU968 | reverse complement strand
CATTTAGGGCTGACTCCTGCAATAGGTGTCAGCCCTAATTTTTCAATCGCTCAAAAAAAGTTTAGCGGNCAGTAATATATAAAAATATGTTAAATACCCGGTTCGGGTGGCACGTTTTTTGACCATGAACTAGAACTAATAGGACTCAACGAGCAGGTTGTGATGTTTAGCGGGTTATTGAGCCGAAATGTCGCGAAAATTTTGTAACTTTCCTCTAAATCCTATTTGCCGTATATGAGGTAATATGCTTCCAAATATTGGCATAAACGATACATTGGCATATAAAGCCTCGTTCCGACAGAAATAGTAACTGCGGAATCATGATATTAAGATTGTTACTTTCCTCTACAAGCTTGGTTAGCTTATGCCAGTGTCCAACTCCTTCCGATGCGTTTGCAAATTTGCGAACCGGGCTGCGATGCACCACAAAGTTAATTACATTGCACCGGAAGGTATGTCGAATTGCCGTCAGGCCAATTTCGATTCAAGCTGTCTGATTTTTTCTTCCATCAGTCTCTGCTCTTTGAGTCTCTTGAGATAAAGGTCAATGAAATCCTCTTGCTTTGAAAGCATGTGCCATACCGCGACAAGTATCTTTCGTGCTATGGCAACCTGTATTTTCATTTTGCTCTTGTGTTTCTGAGTGACTTGAATGTAACTGAAATTGGAGAAGAAACAGTTTCGCGTTCTTGACGCAGTCCATGATATTTCGATAAGTATCTTCCGCAAGTATTTGTTGCCATGCGTGATTTTCCGGCTTTTGTAACGTCCGTTACTTACATCATTTCTCGGCTTTAATCCGCACTATCCCACCAAAGAGGCGGCTGTGGCAAACATCTTCATGTCAACACCGGTCTCCGCAATTATTGCCGTGGCGGCGCGTTCCTTGACACCTGGTATGGTCTGAAGCCGTTTGTATTCAGTGGGGAAATGAGCCTCGCATAAGGCCGTAAGTTTAGACTGGCATTCTTCGGACTGTCTGGTATATATTGCCAGCAGTTCCCAATACTGCCTGATGACGGTGATATCCGTTGTTGAGAATGAACCTGTCATGGCGGCAAGCATGGTCTCCCGGCCGTGTTTGTTGATGATGCGTCCGTGAACACATTTGATAAGTTCATCGGGGTCCGTAACACCGGAGGCGATGGACTCCACTGCCTTTCGGTAACTCTTTCCTGTAATCTTGGCGACATAGTTGCTCAGGCGGAAACCACAACGTTGCAGGGCTGCATCAAGTTTATTGGAATAGTAAGTGAGATCCTCCTGAAGGTCAAAGATGCGGCGGTTGAGCTTACGCATGTCCTGGACTATTGGCTCCGGTACAAAGCTCCCTTTAATGAGATTCTTAAGCAGACACTCCGCTATCCACTGTGCATCCCTGACATCGCTCTTGCGTCCGGGAAGTTGCCTGATGAAGTACGGATTCACCAATTTTAGCTCCATTGACTCGCAAAGCTCGTTCCATACCGGAACCCAGTAGACTGCGGTGCTTTCCATCGCAGCTTCAGTGACTCCTCTGTCAACCATATCGTTGCACATCTGGCGGAGCTCAGGGGTCAGCACTCCGTAGGTCTTTTCAAAAATAATGGCCTCGTCATGACCCATAATACAAAGATAAATGCTATCTTTGTGGACATCAAGGCCGGCTACAGTTCGATTCCTGTTCATATTTATGTANTTAGAAATTATCCTCCAAATTAATAAAATTGTGACTAGGAGCACGTAGGAGGGGACAGGAATCAAGGTGCCAGCCTTGATTTTTTATTCTGCCGGTGTAAAAATCTAGCGATTTTTATCTATATTTGCAGTTTGAAAGGGCTTATAATGCCCTGACGTCGAACATGGTTACAAGTAGATTTTTAAATAGATGCCCGATACTGCTTATGCTTGTCGCGTTTTTCGTGACGTATATCGATGTGTCGTGTTCCCATTCTCAGAAATATACCCAAATTATTTCTGATGCCGAAAGGATAGCCGATGAGCATCCTGACAGTGCATTGTCTCTTTTAGCGGCGGTTGATCCAACAGGGTTGACGCAGGATTCGATTAAGGCAAAATATTATTATGTGTTGGCTTCTGCGCATGACGGACAAAACCATATTGCTTTATCCGATTCAATGATAAGTTTTTCAAACGACTATTATAGAGGTAAGGATTTGAATCGCAGTATACGGAGCGCGACATTGTTAGCATCATATAAGTTCCGCAATGGCGAAAGAGGAACTGCTCTCAGGATGCTCGATTCGTTGTCATCACTCAGTGATGTTCCCGACAGTCTATTGATTGAGCCTTTACGTAACAGGGTCAGTTTAGGGACATATTATGGGAGTAATGAGTCTCGAATCAAACGTTTGATGGCGATTGACAAGGATGAGGACTGGCATTCCCATTATAAATACTTGCTTTATTTTGATTTCTTGTTTAGCGGTAAGAACGATTCGGCTCTTGTGGTTTTGGATGAGATTATTGGCAAGACGGCGCAAAGTGGCGAAAAAGAGATGAAATTCCGTTATGAATACGAAAAAATGGGTGTGCTTGAAGAATTGGGACGCTTTGCGGAAAGCATCAGTATGGCTGATAGTCTGATGAATGAGCCTATGGGCAGTTCAATCAAGCATTATTTTTATCTGTGGAAATCACTTGCCATGCTTAACATGCAAAATCATATTGCGGCGACAAGTGAATTGGCTAAAGCAGATAGCTTAGCAACAGCCATTTCGGAAGATGAACGAGGGTATTTCAATAGTTTTGCGTATGTCCTCCATACAGTACTCGACTATCAAAAAACGGGGAAAGTCAGCCTAATTCCGTTAGCAAGGATAAACAACAGTCAGAGGGATAATCTATTCGATGCACAGCATGTACGACAGGAGGCAGCACAGCGGGCTCTTGAGTCCGAAAATCAAAGACTAACCATTAAAGCAAAGAGTGACAGGCAGACATCTTTGTTGATTATAATAGTTCTTGTAGCCCTAATTGTTTCCGGGGCATTGATTTGGTATGCTATAAATAAAAAACGTAAGGCCCTTGAAGTACTGGAGCGAAATGAAATCCTGCAGAAATTGGTCGATGAATCAAAATCTACGCAGGCAGATTCCTCCGTAAACGAAATATTGCGCAGAGCCATGCTTCAACAGCTTGGCATAATCAAGATGGTAGCAGAGACACCGACGGAACAGAATCGGGATATGCTACGCAAAATATCCTCGGTCGAAAATGGCACGGACAAGGCTCTTGTAAATTGGGAAAATGTATATGACATGATAGATAATCTGTATTCCGGTTTCTATTCCCGGCTACATGAACAATACGGGGATATACTTACCGAAAAGGAGGAACAGATTATCGCGCTCATGGTAGCAGGATTTTCCACCAAGGAAATCAGTGTTATCACAGGACAGACCGCTGCCACTATATATGTCCGTAAATCATCGATAAGGAAGAAGCTCGGTGTGCCCGAAAAAGAAGATATTGTGGCTTTCCTTCGACAGGAAACAGAGGATTAAGACTCATTTGGATTGATGATAGCCTCATTAAGATTTTTAGATTTTGTTATCATTGATAATCAATATGTTAGTTGAGATACATTAAGACTTTTGCATTTGGTATTAAGATTGAATAAGCACTAATTTTGCGATGTGAAATCAATAAAACATATCGCAATATGAGAACAACAATCTACAGAAAAATCATGACAGCGGTATTCGCACTTCTGCTTCCTGCTGCCGCTTCCGCGCAGGAAAGTGCTGATACCATCGCAACGCAGGAACTTGACGAAATCGTCATTCAGGCACCCAAAATCATCCGCAAAGCAGATATGGATGTCCTCTATCCATCTGAAAGTGCTGTCGAAAATTCCAAAAACGGCATGCAGTTACTCAATAACCTGATGATACCCACGCTTACAGTTAACGATGTGATGGGTTCTATTTCCGCAAGTGGGCAGGCTGTTCAGGTTCGTATAAACGGTCGTGAGGCGACAGTTGAGCAGTTGCGCTCTCTTTTACCGGAGTCGATAAAGAAGGTGGAATGGATTGACAATCCCGGACTGCGCTACAACGGAGCTGCGTATGTCCTTAATGTCATTACATCCAATCCTTCGGCGGGTGGGTCTCTGATGCTCAGTGCACGACCTGCTCTGACTTCTCGGTTTGGCAATTATTATGCCGATGTGAAACTGAATATTGGTAAATCGCAATGGAGCGCGGGCACCTCCTACAAAATGACCGACGATATCAAGGCCCATCGTGACTACCACGAAACATTTACCTATACCGACGGACATTCGTTGACACGCACCGAGCAACCTCTCGGAGGTTCCGTTGACGACAACCGTGCCTCTGCTTGGCTCGCCTATAGCTACATCAAACCCGATACAACAGTGTTTTACGCCTCATTACAGGGGTTTAGAAACATCTCAGCAAAAGAAAGATACAAAGGAATGCTCCGGCTCAGCAACGACGGCAATGACATTTATCTCGACAACGGCAACGGCTCGCAAGGTACCACGCCTTCATTCTCAGCTTATTTAGAGCATCATTTTCCATATAAACAGACTGTCGTGGTCGATTTTGGAATTTCCCATTACAGCGGCCATTCGTTTTCAAACTATAGAGAACTTATGCCCGGAACCGCGAATGTGTTGACCGATGTTTCAACCTACATCATCGACCGCAATCAGGCTTACGCAGTTGAAGCTGATTACATCAAGCAGTGGAAGATGAAACGTCTTACTATAGGTGCTTTTTACAATGCTAACCGCAACCGTTCCACCTATCGAAACCTTGACAACAGCGTGTTTCATCAAAAGCAAGACAATGCCTATTTCTTTGCCGAATATTATCAGCGTATTAGGAATTTTACATTCACAGTCGGCATTGGTACACAATATACCTCATTTCATTTTCGCGAATCCAATCAAGGCAATCATTCATGGAACTTCCGACCTCAGGCATCTGTCACATATTCAATCAATTCAAATCATAGGTTTCGCTTAGGCTTCACATCATGGCAGACGGCTCCTTCATTATCCGAAACAAACATAGCACCACAGCAGATTGACGGCTTCCAGTGGCAAATCGGGAACCTAAATCTGAAAACATCAAATTCATATATCTT
>NZ_CAJMXD010000215.1:0-5187 GCF_905219685.1 Barnesiella sp. CU968 | reverse complement strand
GCACGCCATCGTATGATGAGTGCGGTGATGTTGAATATGTTAAAACCTTCCCTAATGAATATTCCTTAGCTGAGCATAAACCGGCTCTATCTGACTTCGAGGGCGTAGTAAGCATTAAAGGAGTTGATGCCCTTTTGATGGGTATAAATTCAAATCAAGAATATTATATGGGTCTCTATTCGCTGGAAACCGGACATAAGATTCTTGATTTGTTCAAACAAGGGCAAGGTCCGGGAGAATATGCCATGTCTCCGACGATACAGCGTTTTTTTACGCATAATGACAGTCTCTATGCCTGTATGAAGTATAATCCGGATAAAGAAGTGTTTTTGCTCAATATTACTTCTTCAATACAGGAGGGGAAAGAAATCATAGAAAATCGTTCATTTCCCAAAGATTTCAAATCTGTTAAAGATATTATTCCATTGGCAAGTGGCGATTCATTGATGATATACAGAGATTATGGTGAGGGTGGCTTTAAAAGATACATACTTCATGCAGAAGGGAACAGGCAGGCTGTAAACATTGGGAATGTAATTCCTAAAATAGAAGAAATTGATCATAACATTTTGTCATTTTTAGTTCTGCCGTTTAAAAATGATTCGCTTGTAGCGGAAGCAAACATAACATTGAATCAGATCAAAGTCTATTCCTTATATGATCAATCGATAGGGAAAACTATATGTGTCGGTTCTGAACTGGATGATATTAACTCAATGAGTAGTAGATGGCGAGGCAATATCCCGCGTTCTTATGGTGGAGTACAGCTTTGGGGTGACAAGCTGATTTTTTTGTATCATGGACTTAAAGAAAAAGACTACCGAGATAATATCGGGCATTCTGAACTTCAGATTTTTGATTCGGACATGAAACCATGTTCAAGAATCAAGTTGCCGGTCATTGCATCTGCCATGTATGTCGACAAAAACGGTGTATTATATGCTTTCAATCCACTTGGAGATAATGAATATATTTATAAATACGATATAAAATTGATGTTACAGTAATTAGTTATATGTTTTTCGAACCACATAACGACAAAACAACCACGTTGATCTATCGGCAGCATTATAAGGGACAGAGTCTTTTAGCCGTGTATACAATATAGCGGAGTGAAAACTAAAATAGTTACGATAATTATATTTGGGCTGTTAATAACTCTTCAGGGTTGTTCCATATCAGATTCGGCGATGCAGGAGCGAGCATTGTCGGATGCTGGTGACAACGCCGGAGAAATCAGTCGATTTCTTGACCGGTATGACGGAGAGAAAAAAGAGGCTGCATCATATCTCATAAGAGGTATGATCGGGCAATATGCGGTCAGCGGATTTGGTCTCGATTCTATTGAAAATTTATATCATCAGCTGCCGCGTCCCAACCGCAGCTGGCAATTTGATTCGGTGCAACTCGCTTCCGGCAAGAGATACGAGAAAATTTTGCGTCGGAAAACTGCTGACTTACAGACGTTGACCTCAGACTATCTCATAAGAAATTTTGATGATGCTTGGGAACAGAAAGAGAAATGCAGCTGGAACAGAGATCTTTCATTGTCAGATTTCTGCGAACTGCTGCTCCCTTACCGCATCGGTGACGAACCGCTGACAGAATGGCGAAAGGCATATCGGGCGGCATATGATTCCCTCTCAGACAAAATCTATTCCGCGCCCAATGCTGTTGCCGCAGCCGCAATTATTTCCAAGACGTTGGGCGAGATCCATTACAACAACAAGCTGAAAACGCCCCATCGACCTGCCACCGGTCTTCTGACAGCTCCCGTCGGGTTCTGTCGCGAAGACTGCGACCGCACCGTGTATGCCCTGCGGGCATTCGGTATTCCCGTGACCATTGACGAGATAATTGTCTCTCCCGACAACGGTACTCCGCATCAATGGTGCGTGGTGCTTGACACCGAAGACAACAGGTTCCGGATGTTCGACAATGACCGTTTCCCTCCCACCCGAGACTCCGTTCACAATGACGGGAGACGGAAAGGGAAAATCTACAGAAGGTCGTGGGCGGTAAACACCGACAGGATAAAGAGGCTTGCCTCCATTCCCGATGTCCCTGCCGAATTATTGAGTCCCAGACTGAAGGATGTTACGGCAGAATATTTCGGTCATAACGAGGCAGTGGTAAAGACTAACAGAGAATCCGGCACTGTGTTTCTCGGTCTTTTTACACCTGACGGTTACAGACCGGTAGACGTTGCGGATAAAAATGCGGGAGGAGAAGCCGTGTTCCGAGACATAGAGCCAGACCTGATATATTTCCCGGTTACCCGCGAAGGCAACGGGTACAGCACATGCGGGAATCCATTCATGCTGAAAAGTGACGGGAACGTACATGAGTTCGTTCCGGATGTTGCCCGCGGGGAAAGACTGACCATGAAACGTAAAATGCCATTCTGGCTACACCATACGGGACGCATGAGCTCGGTCATAGGCATCCGGATACAGACCGGACCAAACGCGACGGGACCTTGGCGCGATATTGACAGCATCTCCTCCATGCCGGCTCATAGCTTCCACTGCATTCCCGTGAGTATGGACTACAAGGAAAGGTACGTGCGCCTTCTTCCGTCTCCCCTCCAACGTTCCCAGATAGGGGAAGTGATGGCGTCCGTTGATTCCCTTGCACGGGAACGCCTGCCTATGACGGTGATCACTGACAATCTCACGGCGGGTAAGAAAAAGCTCGTAGACGGAGACATACTGACGTGGACAAACTACCAGGTCGGATACCGGGATCTGGTGTTTGGGATAGACTCCGACAAGGATGTCAACAGTNTCTTCATCATTCCTCGCAATGACGACAATTATGTTGTTCCGGGCGAGGAGTATGAACTGTTCTATTTCGACCGGAACGAATGGAAATCGCTTGGGAAAAAGACCGCCGAAGGGTTCGACATCACGTATGATGTTCCGGCGAATGCCGTGCTGTGGCTTCGCAATCTCACAAAGGGGAAAGAGGAGCAGGTTTTCATATGCCGTGACGGCAAACAGCTCTTCAACACCGACCCTAGAAAAATTTTGTGACATTTTCGGTATTTCTGCGTAATATATTTGGGTGAGGGGAATTTTTTACTAATTTTGTCGTTGATGGCGTGAAGACAGGTGTCATGCCAATAAGCCGTTTGATATCAAAGTACATCATGAACAAGTTTTTTTCTTTCTTCCGTGCGTTGCTCATCGTTATATTGGGTCTTGTTGCAGCCGATGCATCGGCTGCCGGCGCAACTAAAGTAGACAGCATAGCTCTCACAGGTAAAATATACGACAGGCTTACTACACGCCATGTGATAGGCACAAAAGTTGAGGTGCTCCGCTCCGACAGCAGCGTGATATCTTCTGTGGAAGGTGGTTATCGGTATTATGATTATGATAATCGAACGAATGTATTGAAGTCGGATTCCACTTCTCACTATTCCATTAATGTTCCGCGTGTGGCGGGGAATTATCTTATAAAGGTCACGAAGGATGGCTATGAACCTCATTTCCTTTCATACTCTCTTGTGCTCAACAAGCGCGATATGGAGAAAGAGGTGCCGAAAATATATCTAAGTCGTCAGAAAGTCACGACACTGGAGGATTTCACGGTCAAGGCGAGCAAAGTGATGTTCTACAACAAGGGGGACACTATCGTATACAACGCCGATGCCTTAATGCTTCCGGAGGGTTCGATGCTTGACGCGCTGATCGTGCAGATGCCGGGTGTGGAGATAAAGGATGGCGGCAAGATTTATGTCAACGGCAGGTTTGTGGAAACGCTGCTCCTTAACGGCAAGGATTTCTTCAAGGGGGATCAGAACGTTATGCTTGAGAATATCGGAGCGTATGCTGTGAAGGATGTTGCTGTCTATGAGAAAAAGGATGACATGGATGCCATTTTAGGTGACCGTGCCGATGTCGACAAAGATTACGTGATGGATGTGCGGCTGAAGAAAGATTACATGACCGGCTTCATGATCAATGCCGAAGCCGGAGGGGGCACCAAGTCACGTTATCTCGGTCGTCTTTTTGCCATGTCTTATACCAACAATACCCGCCTTAGTCTATATGGCAATGCAAACAATATCAATAAGAAAAACAGACTCACACAGGAGGAATTCGAGCTTTATGACAGTGATGACGCCGGAATCACCCGCAAAATCAACGGAGGTATAGATTATCTCGCCGACAACGCCCTTCACACGTGGGAAGCTTCGGGAAATGTGGATGCTTCGTATAACGATAACCGCAACACTGTCATTACCAATGCTGTGAATTTCCTTCAGACTGCCGACAACTATGATTTCTCAAACCGCGACATGAGGGCACGCGATTTCTCTCTGTCGACTTTCCACGATTTCAAACTCAAGAAGGATTCGTGGAACATGACCTTGAAACCTCAGTTCTCTTACAATAAAAAACGCGACAACGACGAGACCGTTGCCGCTACTTTTTCTGAAGAGATGCAGGGCGTTGACAAAGAGATGGTAAGGTCGATATATACTCTCAGTGACAGTGAGCTGCGCAGGGCACTGATCAACCGCAATCTGAAGAATCTTGAATCGAACAGTCACGGTTATGACGCGAAGTTCAACGGAGAGACAAGGGTGAAGATTCCCGGCAGTCCCGATGCCATGGTCTTTAAGTTGCAGAGCAAGTATTCACGCAGCAGTTCTTTCAGCGAGGAATTGCAGGACATCTGTTTCGGAGAAGTACCCTCATCGTCTCAGCTGCAGCATCAGTTCACAACGGAGCGTCCGCATTACAGCTTCAACATACAGGCTCTGGCACGATACTATTTCCGTGTGCCGATAGGTAATCTGCAGGCAAGCTATGAGTTCGCCCACACGCAGACCCGTAAAAACTCGGATATTACCGCTCTTGAGGCTTTTGCGGAAAACTCGATGGCAGAGTTCACGCCGGGAATGATTCCGGTGCCGGATTTCGCAAACAGCTACACAAGCAAGCTTTATAAGAACGAGCACCGCATCAAGATAAAATGGGCGTACAAGAAGAAGTATGAACGCGGCAAGCTTGAGCTGGCGTTGCAGCCTCAGTTCTATTTCGAAGACCAGCATCTGTTCTATCATCGCGGAGAGACGTTCGCCACTCCCGACAGGGCATATCTCCGGTTCCGGCTTGAGGATTGCAGCGTGTTCTGGAATGCGAAGAAATGGTTCCTGCGGGCTGCTTATAAAAT
>NZ_CAJMXD010000214.1:0-5196 GCF_905219685.1 Barnesiella sp. CU968 | reverse complement strand
TCGCATTAACAGATTTTAAGAGACGCCAGTGGGTTCCGGTTGTGTCATCACAACCGGAACGTGTATTCTTTCTCATTTCTACAATACCAGCGACCGAAGGTTTTATGCGGGGAAGGTAGTCATAGGCAAGAATGTCTTTATCGGGATGAATACTCTTATTGTAAATGCTGTCAATATTGGAGACGGGGCTATTATAGGAGCCGGAAGTATAGTGAATAGAGATATTCCGGCAGGGGAGATATGGGGCGGTAATCCTGCTCGGTTCATAAAGAAACTCAATTACGAAGAATGAGAAAGGTAGCAATTATAGGCACAGTGGGTGTGCCGGCAAATTACGGGGGATTCGAAACGCTTGTTGAGCAACTTGTGCGTCATAATAATTCTGAAGATTTGCAATATGCTGTATATTGCAGTAAAAAATCTTATGATGATGAACGTTGGGTATACCATGGCGCCAAGACTGAATATATCGGTCTGAGTGCCAATGGTATGCAGAGTATTCCATACGATATATTATCAATGATAAGGGCTTCAAGAAAGAGTGATGTGATACTTGTTCTCGGGGTTTCGGGCTGTGCGTTTCTACCTGTGTTCCGTCTTTTCTCAAAGAAAAGATTGATAATAAACATAGACGGACTGGAGCATCATCGTGACAAATGGAATAAGTGGGTTCGCAGGTTTCTTAAATTCTCGGAGAAACAGGCTGTGAAATATGGTGATGTCATAGTTACCGATAACAAGGGAATCACGGATTACGTATTGGAGGAGTATGGAAAGGCTTCGGAATTGATAGCTTATGGCGGAGATCATGTTCTGACTGAAGTCGATGGATTGTATGCCGAGAAAGTTCTTAAGGATTATAATCTTGAAAAAGATTCTTATGCGATGGCTCTTTGCAGGATTGAACCGGAAAACAATGTCCATATTATTCTTGAGGCATTTGAAAGGGCTTGTCACAGTCTGATTTTCATTGGCAACTGGCAGAAAAGTGAATACGGGAGGTCTTTGTGTGAGAAATATAAGGATTCCGCTTATGTTAAATTTTGTCCGGCTGTATATGATTTGAGTATTCTTAATGTTTTGAGAAGTAATTGTGCCTGCTATATTCATGGTCACAGTGCCGGAGGCACCAACCCCTCTTTGGTGGAGGCAATGTTTTTCGGCAAGCCGATAATTGCATATGACTGTGTTTATAATCGCGAGTCTACAGAAAATCGAGCAATGTATTTCAAAGATTCAAGTGATCTTGTTTTAAAACTCGGGTCGTCAGCAGATGACTTTTTTTCAAATGCCCGGTCTATGTATGAAATAGCTGACAGAAGATATAGATGGGAAACAATCGCCCGACAATATGAAAACTTGTATGGATGACAAATGAACTGTCATTCTTTAGGGAGTGCCGGGCTGTCTGTGGTATAGTACTTGCCGATTATCTCCAATGTGTTGTCGATATATTTTCTTGGAGCGTCTGATACCGTCAGACGAATATCATTTAACGCTTTGCTTATCTCTATGATTTTTTCTTCTGCATTTCTTTCATCGTCTTCAATATACCAGGACAATTCATAATGTGATATTTAATGACGTAA
Source organism: Barnesiella sp. CU968 (assembly GCF_905219685.1). NCBI lineage: Bacteria > Pseudomonadati > Bacteroidota > Bacteroidia > Bacteroidales > Barnesiellaceae > Barnesiella > Barnesiella sp. CU968. The sequence continues at coordinate 3,607 of NZ_CAJMXD010000214.1, read as the reverse complement.
TTATCCGCTGTATGGTGTATTAATATACCATGGCAGTGTATTTTCTTCCAATAGGCAGGCATCTATCAGGGCTTCTCTAAAAAACGGTTTGCAGACGGATTTTCTCGACATTTCCCGCTCTTACTTATTTGCAAGTATTTGAATAAATGATTAAATTTGCACCAAAAGCATAATTCTGTAACTCCAATGGATGAGGAAATTATAAACGCGGTTTGGAATAAAGGGCGTGTTATCAATGGGATGAACCCTAATTTATTCCGCAAGGATCCCTGCGGAGCCATTATTGCCTATAATCAATATGGCCAGAAATTCGCTGCCTTTGGTTGGGAAATAGATCACGTATATCCCCGAAGCAAGGGGGGGGATGACAATATTCTGAATCTTCGCCCGATGCATTGGAGAAACAATGTTTCCAAAGGTGACGATTATCCATTGTATAATCGGGAGGTCACATCTGACGGTACTAACAATATCGAATCCAAGAAGGAATATCGAGTAAATCTCGAAACACAAATGGAACTTGCTAATTTATACAACATACATGATTAAATCGTTGGACATACGAGGGCTTTTCGGGACATTCGACTATTCAATCAAAATGCCCGATTATGGTAATTTCTTGATTATTACCGGTCCAAATGGTTACGGGAAGACTACAATTCTATCGATAATCGAGGATCTTGCCTCCGGCAATCTGCTTAGTCTTTTTTATGTTCCGTTTGATTCTATTCATGTGGAATACAGTTCATTCAGTCTTGATGTGACATCAAATAACGGACGTGCAGTGGAAAATTCAGATGATGCGGCTGTGTCTGAGCGGATATCATTGGAATATGTTATTGACAACGGCAAAGAATCAATATCCTTAAAGATTGATAACGATTTGATATCTCAGGCAAAAAGATTCTGCAGTTGGAGCAGGCAGGCAACGTTATTTGATGATTTTGATAATTTCGATAATGAATTTCACGATAATTTCAAAGATGATGAAATATCGTTGGAAAAGAGTCGGATGCTTATCGAACACATTGCCAAAGAACAGGGCAAGAGTGTATTCATGCTTCACATCAATTCGGAGATAAATCCTTATCGTTTCATTCCTGCTCAGAGACTATATAGCAAAGATCATGCAGGTGACAGTCTGATTAAAAACTCTATCGAGATTGTTGCAGATAAATTCAGCGAGTTTTTAAGGGATGCATATTTTTCTTTTCTCCAGAATTCTCAATTGCATGATTCTCAGTTTATCGACATGCTCATGACCGGAGACGACGCCATAAACAAGGAAGATTATGACAAGCAATTGTCAATTCTAAGTCAGAAAGTGGACGTTGCGATGAAATATGATCTCTCAGCTGCTTTTAAATTGCCTGAATATATCGAGAGCAAAGGGGTTATTCTTAACTATTACATAAAAGACACGTTTGAGAAATTCAAAACTCTTGAAAAGCCTTTAAGGGATTTGAATTTATTCGACAAATTGTTGCGAGATAAAAAACTGGTAAACAAGAGTGTCCTCTATTCCCGCAGGTATGGCATCCGTTTTGTTTCAGAGTCGGATAAAAGAGAAATTGCCCTCAATTCTTTATCAAGTGGTGAAAAGAATGAGATTCTTATGCTGCATGATTTCATTTTTAATCTTCAGGATGGTTCATTATTAATGATTGACGAACCTGAGATTTCTCTTCATGTGGCGTGGCAGAGAGAGTTTATGAATGATATCATCAAGATTGCCGGACAGAAGAGTCTGCGGGTATTGATAGCTACACATTCTCCTCAAATAATCGGAGGCAGATGGAAGGATTGTTATGATCTCTTCTACAAAACTCACCATTGATTGCTCCAATGACACAGAATTCGGTTCTTGATTACACTTCGGATGATTTCAATGGAAAAACGGCTGATGTTTTCCTTACGTTCAACAATGAACTCAATTATGATAAAGTGGTTCTGCTGGTAGAAGGTTTGGACGATGCCCTGTTTTATTCCGAATATTTTGTTGAAGAGAATGTCTTTTTATTCGTTATGAATGGTCATGAGTGGATGACCCAGGTGCTTGGTGATCTTTCGTCAGTTTTCCCTAATCAGCTTGCAGCTATAAAGGATGCGGATTTTAACCATCTTGACAACAGTTATTCTGTGCATCAGAATATGTTTGTCACGGATTGTCATGACTGGGAAATGACAATTGTGTCTGCAGACAGAACATCCAGGATTGCTGCAAGATATGGTATATGCGATGATGAATCCGGCATTCTGCACGAGGAGGTGATGAGAGAGCTTCAGAATTATTCGTATGTAAGATGGGCAAATTCGTGGATACCGGCAAAAGAAGACAGGGTAAGATTTCTTGATGATGCGGAAAACATGCGAGGGAAGACCTTGGCGGAGGTTGTGACTATTGTCAATGGCAATCAGAAGGAGAACAGATGGATTGATCCGATTTATGTGGATAGTTTCAAAAAACAACATCCGAATGCGGATCTCCGACAACTTAACAATGGTCATGACTATATGAGGATGTTAAGAAAATTAATTAGCGAAAAAAGCAAAAAGAATATAAGAAACGGAGAGATACCCGAAGCTTATGTCAGGCTGTTTACAGGTGCTGATTTTTCTCTGACGCGGCTTGCACATAATCTTCGGTCTTATAGTTTTACTAAAGAAGTTCTGTTATAAGCAGGAATTCATAAGAAACTGTTTATTCTCCTTCGTTCCGCACCAAAATCAACTCAAAAATAGCTTCGCTTTATCTGTTCATTAAATTTTCGTAGCTACCTGCTTTAAAGACATAACGTTGGCGCAGTATAGTCATCCGCCCGTAATACATAGCTGTGTTGCGGGCGGATGGTGTGTCGAGGGGCTGGGATGCCCCTTTGTTTCTTCTTGCGGGTTATTTCTTCCTGCGGAAGGCGTTGTAGAGGATGTAGAGGATGCAGAGGAGGAAGAGGGCATAGCCTGCCCATGTGAGGTAACGGTTGTATTCCTCTACTTTGTCGAAGAGCATGTCGGGGGTGACGTGGAGGGAGAGCCAGTAGCCGAGGAAGGCGAGGATGGCGTTCCATACCAAGGCGCCGAGCGAGGTGAAGATGGCGAACTGGGCTACGTTCATGCGCGATATGCCTGCAGGAATCGAAATGAGCTGGCGTATGGCGGGAATGAGACGTCCGACGAAGGTCGATACGGCTCCGTGACGGTCGAAGTATTTTTCTGCTTTCTCCACTTTCGCCCTGTCGATGAGACAGGCGTGTCCCAGCCGGCTGTCGGCGAAGCGGTAGACCACCGGACGACCGATCCAGAGGGCGAGGTAGTAATTGATAAACGCTCCGACAAGGGCGCCGAGGGTGGCGAACACCACCACAAGGAATATGTTCATGTCGCTGCCGGCTCCGGTGTTGGTGCATGCCAGATACGCCGCAGGGGGCACAATCACTTCGGAGGGGAAGGGTATGAAACTGCTTTCGATGACCATGAATACGAATACAAACAGATAGCTGGCATGGTCAACAAACCATTGGAAAAACTCGCTGGCGTCAAATATCGCCAAGGGTATCATTTCTAACATTTCTTTTGAGGTGTAGTTTTTTGTTTTTAAACAGTTTATAGG